>CANIIN010000070.1 GCA_947467405.1 Betaproteobacteria bacterium
AAAGCGACCTCGCTTTCGCCCAGATCTACCCCCCTTCACGCAAGGCAAGGCAAGCGAACCGCGCTGGCCTGCCGCAACTAATCGGTTCGATGTGACGTTTTGCGCGAAATTGACCGGCACGACGCTGGAGGCCTGATCTCAAGCGTTGCAAGTGGTTGATAAAAAGTCTTCTTATCGCCGCACCGCGCCGCGCGCTATGGAGCGTTACTTGCGTCTGCTCAGGTATGCGCTCCAGCCTGGAGCGCCATCTCGGAGAAACACATGAAATTGATTCAGAAGGGCTTTACGCTGATCGAACTGATGATCGTGGTCGCGATCATCGGCATTCTTGCCGCCGTCGCACTGCCCGCCTATCAGGACTACACGGTTCGCGCCAAGGTATCGGAGCTGATCCTGGCCGCGTCCGGCGCGCGCACCGCGATCTCGGAAAAGTTCACCACCGACCCGACCAACACCGCTTCGATGGGCACCGGCGTCACCATCGCCGTCGTGGGCAAGATCGCCACGGCCGACGTGTCCGATGCCGGCATCGTCGTTGTGTCAGGCAACACCGCGAGCACGTCGACCGGCCAGGCGGTGACCCTCACCGTGACGCCGACCGCCAACACCACGACCGGCACGCTGACCTGGTCGTGCGCTGGCACCCCGGCCAAGTACATGCCGGCTACCTGCCGCTAAATCGGTCGTTACTGTCAATGCAAAAAGCCCCTCGGTGAGGGGCTTTTTGTTTGGGCGATGCGCCGACAACGGCTCGGGTCATCTGGCGAGGAATGTGGTGCCGGGTAAAGGAATCGAACCCTCGACCAACTGATTACAAATCAGCTGCTCTACCAACTGAGCTAACCCGGCGATGCGGTCATTATACTTGGCCGCGCCGAAAACCGGCAGCGATGGCGCGAAGGGCTACTCCATGGCAGCAGTATTTCAAGGAATTGAAATACAAAGACCCGCACCAGGCGGGTCTTTGCAGGGCATTGCAGTTCTTTTACTAAGACACCTACTGCGCCGGTTGAACTAACGGAACGATGCGTTCACCTTGTCGAGTGCCGCAGATCCAGGGGACAGGTCGCGGGCCGTCAGGCGATTCAGCGGGGTGTCCACGGTGTTGAGGTGCTCGTGCAGGTCCTCGGCGCCCGGACGCACATACAGCAGGCCGGTGACAATCTCGCCGGCTTCGGAGCGCTGCAGCAGGTAGTTCATGGCGGTGACGCGGTTGGAGGCGTCGTAATCCTTGGCCACCTTGCGCAGGCGCAGCGTGGAGCCGTCGTGCTGGATGACTTCCTGCATGCTGCCCGGCGCGTAGCTGGTGGTGATCTCGTCCCTCGAAACCATGAAATCGATGCGGTTGACCGCCTCGTTGTGCTCGCGCACGTAGTCATAGCTGCGCGTCGATCCGGCGTGGTTGTTGAACGCCACGCAGGGGCTGATGACGTCTATGAAAGCCGAGCCACGATGTTCGATGGCGGCCCGAATGAGCGGCACGAGCTGCTCCTTGTCGCCGGAGAAACTGCGACCGACGAAGGTGGCGCCAAGCTGCAGCGCGACCATGACCATGTCGATGGACTCGTCGGTATTCATCACGCCCTTCTTCGACTTGGAGCCCTTGTCGGCCGTGGCCGAGAACTGGCCCTTGGTAAGGCCGTATACGCCGTTGTTTTCGACCACGTAAACCATGTTGACGCCGCGGCGGATGCTGTGCGCGAACTGGCCGAAGCCGATCGACGCCGAATCACCGTCTCCTGAGACGCCGAGGTAGAGCAGTTCGCGGTTGGCCAGATTGGCACCGGTCAGCACCGAGGGCATGCGCCCGTGCACGGTATTGAAACCGTGCGCGCTGCCGAGGAAGTAGTCCGGCGTCTTGGAACTGCAACCGATGCCCGACATCTTGGCCACCTTGTGCGGCTCGATGGCCAGTTCCCAGCAGGCCTGGATGATGGCGGCCGAAATGGAGTCGTGCCCGCAACCGGCGCAGAGGGTGGAAACCCTGCCTTCGTAGTCGCGGCGCGTGTAGCCGAGCTTGTTGCTCGGCAGGGTCGGGTGATGCAGCTTGGGTTTGGCCAGATAAGTCATGGTTCGCCTCTGTTTTGTCTAACGACTTGAGGGGATACTCCCCTCAAACACCCCTACAACGGGCCGCCTGACTACAATTCGGTCAGGCGCTCTAATGGTTCTGTACGTACAAGGCGGCCTCAGGCCGCCTTGCCCTTCTGGATCGGCTTGACGTTGAACGCCGACAGGCGCTGTGCGATTTCGTTGACGATGAAGCGCGCCGTAATGGGCGTGCCGTCGTAATGCAGCACCGGCGTTATCTTGGCCGGATCGATCGCGCCTTCGTTCATCAACAGAGTGCGCAACTGGGCGTCGCGATTCTGCTCGACCAGGAACACATGCTCATGCTCGTTGACGAAGTCGAGAATCGAATCATGGAAGGGGAAGGCGCGGATGCGGATTGCATCCACGTGCAGGCCCTGCTGCTCAAGGCGGTCGATCGCTTCGGTCATGGCCGGGCTGGTCGAGCCGTAGTAGATGGCGCCGAAACGGCTCTTTTTGGAGGCCTGCCGCACGACCGGCTTGGGCACGAGTTCCTTGGCCGTCTCGAACTTGCGCAACAAGCGCTGCACGTTGTAGATGTAGTCGGGTCCGGATTCGCTGTACAGGGCGTACGGATTGCGCGTCGTTCCACGGGTGAAATAGCCGCCCTTGGTCGGATGCGTGGCCGGGTAGGTACGATAGGGAATGCCGTCGCCATCAACATCGAGATAACGCCCGAAGTCCTTGCCGGCCTCGAGTTCTTCGTAGGTCATGACCTTGCCGCGGTCGTATTCGCGCTTGTCATCCCAGGCGAATGGCTCGCACAGGCGCTGGTTCATGCCGATGTCGAGATCGGTCATGACGAAAATCGGCGTCTGCAGGCGGTCGGCCAGATCCAGCGCCTCGGCACCGAAATCGAAGCATTCGCGCGGGTCTTCCGGGAACAACAGCACATGCTTGGTGTCGCCGTGCGACGCGTAGGCGCAGGACAGCACGTCGGACTGCTGCGTGCGCGTCGGCATGCCGGTGGACGGACCGCCACGCTGCACGTTGATGATGGTGGCCGGGATTTCGGCGAAGTAGGCGAGGCCGATGAATTCCTGCATCAGCGATACGCCCGGGCCGGAGGTGGCGGTGAATGAGCGCGCCCCGTTCCAGCCGGCGCCGATGACAATGCCGATGGAGGCGAGTTCGTCTTCAGCCTGCACGATGGCGAACTTGTGCTTGCCGGTGGCCGGATCGACCCGGAACTGGTCGCAATACTTCTGGAATGCTTCGGCAACCGATGACGAGGGCGTGATCGGGTACCAGGCGCAAACCGATGCGCCGCCGTAAACGCAGCCCAGCGCCACAGCGGCATTGCCTTCAACCAGGATCTTGTTGCCGACCCGGTCCGCTTTCTTCACCCGCAGCGTGAGCGGGCACTGCAGGTTGTTCTTGGCGTAGTCGTAGCCGAGCTTCAAGGCGTTGACGTTGGACGTCAGGAGCTTTTCCTTGCCCTTGTACTGCTCGCCGATGACCGCAATGATCACCTGCGTGTCCATGTCCAGCAGCGCCGCCAGCGCCCCCACATACATGATGTTCTTGAACAGCTGGCGCTGCCGGGGATCGGAATAGGTCGAATTGGAGATTTCGGTCAGCGGTACGCCGATCACGGTGACGTCGTCGCGGAACTTCGACTTCGCCATGGGCTTGGACGAGTCATAGAACAGGTAGCCGCCCGCCTCGATTTCCTTGACGTCCGCATCCCAGGTCTGCGGATTCATCGCCACCATGAGGTCCACCCCGCCGCGCCGGCCGAGGTAACCGTCTTCGGTGACCCTCACTTCGTACCAGGTGGGTAGGCCCTGGATATTCGACGGAAAGATGTTCCGCGGACTGACCGGGACACCGTGGCGGATTATCGCTTTCGCAAACAGCTCATTGGCGGACGCCGAGCCGGAACCGTTTACGTTGGCGAACTTGACGACGAAGTCATTGACGGCTTCGATGGGTTTCATGATGACAACTCGCTAAATTGACAGGGGGGTGCTTGTCGTTCTTGTGTGGCTCAGGCGGCCTTCTTCGCCGGGACGCTCTTGTCGCGGCAGCTCGGGCCGGCATGGGTCATGGTGATCAGGGTCTTCTGCATGTCCCAGGCGCCGGTCGGACAGCGCTCCGCGCACAGGCTGCAGTGCAGGCAGACGTCCTCATCCTTGACCATGACGCGCTTGGTCTTGAGTTCCGGCGACACGTAAAGATCCTGCGACACGTTGCCGGCCGGCGCACTGAGTCGCGTGCGCAGGTCCTTCTCTTCCGCGTTGGGAGTGAATGTGATGCAGTCCATCGGGCAGATATCGACGCACGCGTCGCACTCGATGCAAAGATCCTTGGTGAACACCGTCTGCACGTCGCAGTTCAGGCAGCGCTGCGCTTCCTTGAACGCAGTGGCCGGATCGAAGCCCATTTCGACTTCGATCTTGATGTTCTTCAGCGTGACCTTGGTGTCGCGCCATGGCACCTTGAAGCGCACGTCACCCGATACCTGGTTGTCGAAGCTCCACTCGTGGATGCCCATCTTCTGCGACATCAGGTTGACCATGGGGGGCGGGCGCTTGGCCACGTCTTCACCATGGCAGAACTTGTCTATCGACACCGCGGCGTCGTGTCCGTGGGCAACCGCCCAGATGATGTTCTTCGGGCCGAACGCCGCGTCGCCGCCGAAGAATACGTTCGGAATGGCGGACTGCATGGTCTTCTCGTCGACCTTGGGCATGCCCCACTTGTCGAAGTCCATGCCGATGTCACGCTCGATCCAGGGGAAGGAATTTTCCTGGCCGACGGCGATGAGCACGTCGTCGCATTCCACCAGCTGGTCGGGTTCGCCTGTCGACACGAGATTGCGACGACCCTTGTCATCGTACTCGGCACGGACCTTCTCGAAGGTCATGCCGGTGAGCTTGCCGTTGTCGTGAGTGAAGGACTTCGGCACCATGAAGTTGAGGATCGGTATGCCCTCGTGAATCGCGTCTTCCTTCTCCCAGGGCGAGGCCTTCATTTCCTCGAAGCCGGAACGGACGATGACCTTGACATCATCGCCGCCGAGGCGGCGCGAGGTACGGCAGCAGTCCATGGCGGTGTTGCCGCCACCGAGCACGATGACGCGCTTGCCGATCTTGGTGATGTGGCCGAACGAAACCGACGACAGCCAGTCGATGCCGAGGTGAATGTTCTTGGCCGCTTCCATACGGCCGGGCACTTCGAGATCACGGCCGCGCGGCGCGCCGGTGCCGACGAAGATGGCGTCGAATTTTTCCTTGCCCTTGAGATCGACCAACGCCTTTAGCGAGTCGATGCGCTCGCCGGAACGGAAATTCACGCCCATGCCGAGGATATAGCCGGTTTCCTCGTCGATGACCTCTTCCGGCAGGCGGAAACGCGGGATCTGCGAGCGGATCATGCCGCCGGCCTTCTGGTCGGCATCGAACACGGTGATGTCATAGCCGAGCGGCGCGAGGTCGCGGGCGACAGTCAGCGATGCAGGTCCGGCGCCGATGCAGGCGATGCGCTTGCCGTTCTTCTTGGCGGGAATCTCGGGCAGACGCGCCGTGATGTCGTCCTTGTAGTCGGCCGCAACGCGCTTCAGTCGGCAGATGGCAACTGGTTCCTTGGTCTGTTCTTCCTCGACTCGACCGCGCCGGCAGGCGGGTTCACAAGGACGGTCGCAGGTGCGCCCCAGCACGCCGGGAAACACGTTGGACTCCCAGTTGACCATGTACGCGTCGCTGTAGCGGCCATGCGCGATCAACCGGATGTATTCGGGAACCGGGGTATGCGCGGGGCACGCCCACTGGCAATCAACAACCTTGTGGAAATAGTCGGGGGCGCCGATGTCTGTTGGCTTCAAAACCTGTCCTCCAAAGGTGCCTGGATTTCGCCGCCATCCGACGCGCCCTCATCATTTTGGGGCGGCCTTGACCGCGCTTGCACCAGAAAGTCGCTCATGGTACCGCGCCATCGTGCGAGTGAATAGAGCTTTGTTTTCAAAAGCTAGTAAATATTCCGCTGGTGAGCCTCGAATGATTGAACCAAGCGCAACGACAATCGATTACAGCCATGGCGCACGACCTTCACGGCAGATCCGCCGCACGACATCTTGCCCCACGGCGCTGCGTCGTCCCTCTAGAAAAGTGCAAACCTTTCAGTACCTTGTTTTGTTGCGCGGTGACAGCGACGACAAGAGGGGTAATCGTCCGCCCCGATCCCGAATAATCCGATCGCATTCCTTGCATACGACATGGGTATTGCGGCACGACAATCCACAACAATTACCGGCCAATGCGCAAATGAGGTTCAGGCGCCGCGAGATGCGATGCGGCCCATTTGAACGACGCGTTGTCCCGACAACCGGGAACGACTACTTGACGCGACGCAGTGCGGGCTTGCCGCCGGAACGGGGAGGAGGAGGCTCGGGTCGATCAGGAGATGAATCCGGCGCGACGGACAACTCCGGCGCGGCACTCAACGGGGCCGGAATCGGAGCAACCGGTTCGGCTGTAGAGGACACCACTTCAAACGACATGCCCTGCCCGTTTTCACGCGCGTAGATGGCGGCAACCGCGTTGACGGGGATGAGCAGTTCCCGGGCAGAACCGGAAAACCGTGCGGTGCACTCGATGGTTTCATTGCCTATATGCAGGCGACTGGTGGCGAGCGGTCCGATATTGAGCACGATCTCGCCATCACGCACGTACTCCATGGGGACATGGGTCTGAGCATCGACGATGACAGATAGATAGGGCGTCAGCCCGTTGTCTGCACACCACTCGTACAAGGCGCGCAGCAGGTAAGGCTTGGTGGAGGTCTGCTCAGCCACGCCGGGGCCCGACGATGTCATGGGTCATCCTGTTCGGTTGCGATGCAGTGGACGCGGTATCGTGACGTCCACGGCGCGTCTCCACTGCATGAGGGCCAGCGCGGAAGCGGGCTGCGCCGCTACTTCCGCATCACCTTTTCGGAGGGGGTCAGCGCCTCGATGAAGGCCGGCCTGGAGAACAGACGCTCGGCATACTTCATCAACGGTGCAGCCGTCTTCGGCAGCGATACGCCATAGTAATCAAGGCGCCACAGCAGCGGCGAAATCGCCACGTCGAGCATCGAGAAATCCTCGCCAAGCATGAACTTCTGCTTGTGGAAGACCGGCGCCAGTTCGGTCAACCTGTCGGAGACCTGCTGACGAGCCTTCTCCTGCTGCTTCTGATTGCCCTTTTCCAAGGCCTCGATCTGACTGAAGAGTTCGACTTCGAAATTGAACAGGAACAGGCGCGCCCGTGCCCGCATCACCGGGTCGGCAGGCATCAGCTGCGGATGAGGAAAGCGCTCATCGATGTATTCGTTGATGATGTTCGACTCATAGAGAATCAGGTCGCGCTCGACAAGGACGGGAAGACGGTTGTACGGATTCATCACCGCAATGTCTTCCGGCTTGTTGAACATGTCGACGTCGATGATCTGAAAGTCCATTCCCTTTTCGTATAGCACGATGCGGCAGCGTTGCGAAAACGGGCAGGTGGTTCCTGAATACAGATTCATCATGGCTGACGGTCTCCTGCCATTACTACGATTGAAAAACTCTGCCGTGAATCACTACGGCCGGCTTTCCGGCTTGATGCCTTGAGCCGTGCGGAATTGCAGAATAAAAAGGCGCGGCGCCTGAATGCACCGCGCCCTTCGTGGGAACAAAAATTCAGTGAATGTCTTTCCAGAATTCCTTCTTCAGCAGCCAGGTCAGCACGATCAGAATGCCGAGAACGAACAGCACCCAGAAACCGATCTGCTTGCGTGCCACTTGATGCGGCTCACCCATCCACACCAGATAGTTGACGAGGTCACGCGCGACCACGTCGTACTCGTTGGCGGTGAGCTTGCCCGGAATGACCGTCTCGAACTTGACGACGTGTGCCGCGGGGCCATGGCTCTCGCCTTCGGCCTTCGGCGCTTCCTTGATGACGCGAACGCCCTGCAGTTCCCACAGGACATGCGGCATGCCTACGCGAGGGAACAGCGTGTTATTCCAGCCGGTCGGCGTGGTGGTATCACGGTAGAAGCCGCGCAGGTAGGTGTAGAGCCAGTCGGCACCACGGGCTCGCGCCTCGACCGACAAATCCGGCGGCACCACGCCAAACCACTCCTTGGCATCCTTGCGGGTCATGCCGGTGTTCATCATCTCGCCGACCTTCTCCGCGGTGAAGAGCAGGTTGTCCTTGATCTGCACGTCAGTCAGGCCGATGGCGCGCAGGCTGCTGTACCGGGCCATGGACGCGGTATGGCAGTTCAGGCAGTAGTTGACGAAGGTGCGCGCGCCGGCCTGCAGGCTGGCTTCGTCCTTCACGTCGATGGGAGCCCGATCCAGAACCTCGCCGCCACTCGCAAATGCCGGCTGCGTTGCGAAAAATGAACCGACAATGGCAATAATCGCAAAAAGATTTTTCATTTGAAGGTCACCCTTTGCGGTTCCGGCTGGCACTTGTCCATGCGCGAGTACCAAGGCATCAAAAGGAAGAAGGCGAAATAGACCACGGTGAAAATCCGCGCCACGACGGTTGCGCGCTCCGCGCCTCCCAGCCATGCGCCGAACTGGCCCCAGACGTTGGTCGGCTCGGTTCCGAGATAGCCAAGAATCAGGAAGGCCACCACGAACGCAGCCACCCAGCGCTTGAAAATCGGACCGCGATAGCGGATCGACTTGACCGGGCTGCGATCCAGCCAAGGCAGCACGAACAGGATCATGGTCGCCGCCCCCATCGCCGCGACTCCCGGGAATTGCGAGTTGAACAGCGGAGGAATCGCACGCAGGATCGAGTAATACGGCGTGAAGTACCAGACCGGCGCAATGTGCAGTGGCGTCTTCAGCGGATCAGCCGGAATGAAATTGTTGGCCTCGAGGAAGTAGCCGCCGACTTCAGGCGCAAAGAACACGATGATCGCGAACACGAACAGGAACACAGCCGCGCCGAAAGCGTCCTTGACCGTGTAGTAGGGATGGAACGGGATGCCGTCCACCGGCTTGCCCTTGGCGTCGAGGTTGTTCTTGATTTCGATGCCGTCCGGATTGTTGGAACCCACTTCATGCAGCGCCAGAATGTGCGCGGCAACCAGGCCAAGCAGCA
The DNA here is from genome assembly GCA_947467405.1 of Betaproteobacteria bacterium. Lineage (GTDB taxonomy): Bacteria > Pseudomonadota > Gammaproteobacteria > Burkholderiales > SG8-39 > CAIYPG01. The sequence goes on from CANIIN010000070.1 coordinate 9,180, forward strand.
CCAGCGGCAACGCGATGACGTGGAAGGCGAAGAAACGGTTCAGCGTGGCGTCCGATATGACGTAGTCGCCGCGAATCCACTCGGACAGATCCGGCCCGATGAACGGAACGGTGCCGAACAGATTGACGATTACCTGGGCACCCCAGAAGGACATCTGGCCCCACGGCAGCAGGTACCCGAAGAAGGCTTCGCCCATCAGGCACAGATAGATCAGCACGCCAAAGATCCACAGCAGTTCACGCGGCTTGCGGTGCGAACCGTACAGCAGCGCGCGGAACATGTGCAGGTAGACCACGAGGAAGAACAACGA
>CANIIN010000071.1 GCA_947467405.1 Betaproteobacteria bacterium
GTCCGGGGACAGCACCGGTTTCGTTCAAGGCACCTCGCCCGAGAACAACGAGCGCTTCAAGAAGATGATGACCTCCGGGTCGTTCGCGTCCGAATTCGCCGACACCAAGAAATATCCGCTCAATTTCCTGGCCGGCCCGTCGTATGGGGACATGGTCGGTGTGCTGCTCAAGTTCATCAAGGACGACTGGAAGGGCGCCGGCGCCCCGAAACTGGCCATCGTCCACAGTTCGATCGAATTCGGGCGTGATCCCATCGAAGGTTCTGTCAAGCGCGCCAAGGAAATGGGTATCGATGTCACCCTAGTCGAACAGACCAAGTTTGCCGAAGTCGACGTGGGCCCGATCGCCCTCAAGCTTCGCCAGGCCAACCCTGATTACACCATCGTTCACGGTTATGCCTACGCGACCTGGCCCGAGGTGGTCAAGCTGGCCAAGGACTACGGCATGAAAACCAAGTTCCTCGCCACCATCTGGTCTTCGGACGCTCCGGCGCTCGAAAAGCTCGGCCCATCGGTTGACGGGATGATTGTCGTTGCGCCGTATCCCTATATCACCACGGGGGCCACCGCGCCGATGCTCAAGGCGATTGACGAAATGATTCGCAAACGCGATCCCAAGTACGATGGCTATCCCACCCACGGCTATATGCAGTCGTGGCTGAACGCGATGCTGTCAGCCAAGGCCGCGGAAATGGTCATCGACGCGAAAAAGCCGCTGACCGGGACGAACATGGCGGCCGCCCTGGAGGGTCTGAAGAACTGGGACACGGGTGGCATGCTAGGTGCTCTGGTCGATATCAAGGACCACAAGATGGCGGTCGGCCGGGTATGGCGGGTTGACATGAAGCAGGGCCAGCCCATCAAGATGGTTCCGATTTCAGCCGTGATCAAACTCTGACGGGAACTTGACCGCGGGGAGGAGACTCCCCGCGCAGGCTCCCCCCGTTATTTTTCCGCTGCATTTAAAAGTTTCAGGATTGGTCCGCAATGTCGGTTCCGGCACTTCAGTTCAATAACGTCGAAGCGGTCTACGACAACGCCATACAGGCCCTGCGGGGCCTGTCCCTGGTGGTGCCGGAGAAAAGCATCGTTGCGCTGCTTGGCTCGAATGGCGCGGGCAAGACCACCGCTTTGAAGGCGGTATCTGGCTTTCTGCCACTGGAGAACGGCAAGCTGGCCGCCGGGTCCATCCTGTTCGAAGGTGTCGATATCGCCGGTGTTGCGCCGCATCAACTGGTGCGGCGCGGCATCTTTCATGTTCGCGAGGGTCGGCACGTTTTTGCTGAAATGAGCGTCGAGGACAATCTTGTCGCAGCAACTTACGCGCTCAAGCGCGGCGGCAGAGATCAAAGTTCCTTTGACGAGGTGTACAACTATTTTCCCTCGCTGGCCAGACGGCGCAAGCTGCAAGCCGGCTATCTTTCCGGCGGCGAGCAACAGATGCTCGCCTTGGGTCGCGCCCTGGTGGCCAAACCCAGGCTGATCCTTCTCGACGAACCATCGCTGGGGCTGGCGCCCTTGGTCGTCAACGAGATATTCGAGATCATTGCAAAAATCAATCGCGACAAGCAGGTGGCGATGTTACTGGTGGAGCAGAACGCCGTCGTGGCGCTGCGTTACGCCTCCTATGGCTATGTCATGGAGAACGGGCGCGTCGTGATCGACGGAGCGGCCGCCGACCTGGCGTCTGATCCGGTGGTGCAGGAGTTTTACCTCGGCATCGCCCCCGAAGGCAGCGAAAAGAAAAGTTTTCGCGACGTGAAGAACTACCGTCGCAGCAAGGCATGGATGGCATGAGCGATGCTCTGAATTCGGCGGGATATAACGAAGCAACTCAGGCCACCACATTGCACCGTTTGGCCGCCCACGCGGGTGACAACGCGCGCTCTGGGCAGGTGGCCATGCGGCAAAAGCGCCATGGTATCTGGCACGAGGCGAGTTGGCGCGATTACTGGAGCATGGTCGTCGAATGTGCCATGGGTCTGGACGGCGTAGGAATTATGCCGGGCGAACGCGTGGCGATCCTCAGCGCCAACCGGCAGGAATGGGCGGTCAGTCATCTCGGCATCGCACTGCGCGGCGCCGTGCCCGTGGGCTTTTACCCGTCAACGACCCAGGCCAGCCTGGTCGAGCAATTGCGGGTGACGCAGCCGGTGGCGGTGATCTGCGAGGATCAGGAGCAACTCGACAAGGTTCAGGCGGCGCGAAGCACGCTGCCGGCACTACGTACGCTGGTGGTGTATGACATGCGCGGTGTCGCCGCCGAGTCCGGCGTCATCGCCTACGAGGAATTGATGAGAATCGGCGCAGGCCGCGTGAAAGAGAACCCGGCGGCGGCTACTGCCTTGCTCGATGCCTTGACGCCCGACAGTATCGCGCTGGTGGCCCTCAGCAGTGGCACCACCGTGGAACGCAAGCCCATCGAAGTCACGCACAGCGGCATGGACGTGCTGCTGCAGGGCCTGCTGGCTGTGGTGAATTTTGACCACAAGGACCAGGTGTTGTCGCTGCTCCCGCTGGCGCATCCGACCGAGCAGATGTTCTCGCTGGTCATGCCCATTGCCGTGGCCGCGACGGTGAACTTTCCCGAGTCGACGCGCAGCATGCAGGACGACATTCGCGAAATTGCGCCAACCGTATTTGTTGCCATGCCGCGCGTCTGGGAGGGCCTGCATCGCGAGATCATGGTACGGCGCGGACAGACTGGCCGCATTCGTCGGAAGCTGTTCGATTGGGCGCTGGCGACGGCTGCGCAGCGCGCGCGGCGGCCGCGCGCACAGTGGGGCGTTCTCGACCGATTGCAAGTCGTGCTGCACGAATGGATCATGATGCGAGCCCTGCAGGATTTCGTAGGACTGACACGGGCGCGCTTCCTGGGCGCGGTCGGTGCGGTGACGGCACCCGAGGCGCTGGATTTCTTCCGCTGTATCGGCTTGCCGCTGCGCAACATCTATTCCCTGGCGGAGGCGGGCGGCCTGACGGCCATCGGCGAGATTGAGGAGGATGGCGACACATTGGGGGCGATACTGCCGGCGCTGGAGCATCGCATCGCTGCCGGCGGCATGCTCGAAATCCGGCGCAAGGCGACACAGCGGGGCGCTGGCGTCCAAAGTGGAGAGGGCTGGTTCGAAAGCGGCGATATCGTCGAAAGTCGCGATGGCCGTATCCGCTTGCTCGGCCGTTCAGTCGACCAGATCGACCCGGTCAACGCAGTGCAGGCTCGAATGCATCCTTCCGCCGTTGAACGCTTTCTGAAATCCAGCCTGTTCATTCGTGAAGCGCTGGTGACGCCGGGCGCGGATCAGCGGCTCAATGCCCTGGTGCAGATCGATTTCGCAACCGTCAGCGAATGGGCCAAGTTGCAACAGGTTTCATTCACCACTTTCGCCAGTCTCGCCGCCAATCCGGCGGTGGCGGAACTCATCGGCGGTACCGTGCGCGAGTTGAATCAGGGCCTGCCACCGGAACAGCGCGTGGCGGGTTTCGCACTGCTGCAACAGGAACTCGATACTGCGCAGGACGAACTGACGCCATTGCTGACCGTGCGGCGCAGTGCCGTGCTGTCGCGGCATGCGGCGCGGCTTACGGCGGCCATCCCGGTCTGAGCGTTCAACCTTGTTGGAGCCAGGGTGCGGCCAACGCGTCGTTGCGAGATGAGACCTGTGCCGGCGGTTACATGCCGATCAGGTCGGCCATTCGAAGCGTGTTGCGCACCAGCCTTACAGTCGCCACATCGACGAACACGCCGTCGATGTTCACTGCGCCAAGGCCCTGTGCCTGCGCCTTTTCGTATGCTTCGACCATCGCCCGAGCTTTATTGACAACCTCCCTGTCGGGAGTGAATGCGTCCGTTGCGACTGCAATCTGCGATGGATGCAGCGCCCACTTTCCGACAGCGCCAAGCAGCTTGGCGCGGATGCATTCGTTTCGATAACCCTCCATGTTGTCCAGGCGCGGATAGGGACCGTCGACGAAGTCGATGCCGGCGGCGCTGGCGGCCATGGCCATGCGAAAACGTCCGTAATGCCAGATGTCGCCTGGGTAGCTGCCCTCGACCACGGCCTGCAGAAAATCGATGCCCTGCGAGGCGGAGTAGTCTCCCATGCCGAAAATGATCGCCTCCAATCGAGGAGTCGAACGGGCGATGGATTCCACGTTGACCATGCCCTGGGTCTCTTCGATCAGTACTTCGATGCCGATGTGGCGTTTCAGGTCGAGCTTTTTCTCCAGTTGCAGCAGCAGGGTGTCCACGAACAATACGTCGCTGGCGCAAAGCACCTTGGGCACCATGATGACGTCGAGATATTCCCCGGCCTGCTCGACGACGTCGATGATGTCGTCATGCGCATAGGGGGTCAGCAGGTCGTTGATGCGCACGCAACGGGTCTTTTTCCCCCAGTCGAGGGTGCGCAGGGCGGTGATGACCTTGGCCCGGGCACCGATCTTTTCTTTCGGCGCAACCGCGTCCTCGAGGTCGAGAAAGACATGGTCGGCCGCACTGGCCGCCGCCTTGGCCATCATTTTTTCGCTGCTGCCGGGTACCGCGAGCTGGACGCGGCGCAGGCGTTTGGGTCTTTCGATTGTCATGATTTTTAAATTTCCCGATGTTGATTGAACGAGAGTGTTGATTGAACGAGAGGATGGTTAAGGGAACGCTGATCAAGTCCTGAAAATGAGAGCGTCACAAAAAATTTCCACTCTGAAGTGGGGAATATACAAGGGGGCTTGCCCCCTTGTTCAGGGAATCCTTAAACAATGATTCCGTCGGCGGACAATTGGTCAAGCTGCTGAGCGTTGTAGCCGACGGACGACAAGATCGAACGTGTGTGTTCCCCGAGCAGTGGTGCACGCCGTCGCACGCCGCCGGGGGTCTCAGACAGGCGGATGGGTACGCCGGCGATCAGTACCGGAGTGGAGCTTCCCGGCTGCTCGACTTCGACCACCATCTCGCGCGCACGAAAATGCTGGTCTTCGATGATGTCACGTACGTCGTAGACAGGGCCGAACGGAACGCTCCCGCCCAGAATCTGCATCAATTCCTTCTTGCTATGGCGGATCGTGAATTCGGTCACCGCGGCGCAAACCGTTTCGGCATTCTCCACCCGCATGGCATTGGTCGAGAACCTTGAATCGACGGCCATGTCGGGCCGGTTCATGAGGGTACAGAAGAGTTGCCAGAAGTCGTCGCTCGGGCAACTGATGGTCACCCATCCGTCGCGGGCGGCAAACATCCCGAATGGGCACAGCAGCGGGTGGTGATTGCCTTCCGGATGCGCGACCTTGCCCTGATAAGAGTATTGATAAAGGATGCGTTCGCACAGTGCGAGCACGCTGTCGACCATGGCCACGTCGACGAACTGGCCCTGTCCGGTGCGCTGGGCGCGATAGACCGCGGAGAGAATGCCGAATGCGCACATCATGGCCGGCACGAGATCGCCAATTCCCGGGCCCACTTTGAGCGGTGTCTCGGCGTCCGGACCGGTGATGGCCATTACGCCGCCCATGGCCTGGGCGACGACATCGTAGGCGGGCCAATCCACGTAGGGGCTGGCAGCGGTGGTCACATCGCCGAAGCCGCGGATGGCGGCGTAGACCAGGCGCGGGTTGCCCGCGCGCAAGGCTTCAAACGACAAACCGAGTCGGTCCATCACGCCGGCGCGGAAGTTCTCGACCACCACATCGGACTTCGCGACAAGGCGCAGCAGCGCTTCCCGGCCTGCCGGGTTCTTGAGGTCAAGGACGACGCTCAGCTTGTTGCGATTCACGCTCTGGAAATAACCGCCGTAAGAGCGCATCTGGTCGTCGCTGCGAAACGGCCCGACAGTGCGGGTGTAGTCGCCGGCGATGGGTTCGACCTTGATGACCTCGGCGCCTTGATCGGCGAGCATCTGGGTGCAAAATGGACCGGACAGCATTTGCGTCAGGTCCAGGACGCGCAGTCCCTCCAGCGCGCCACCGGAGACACTCATCGACTGCTCCAATGGCTGCGGCGCTTGATCAGCACGCGCCGCTCGCCCTCGAACACGACGACGTCGTTCTGGTTGACCCCCCAGTGCTTGAACCGCACCTCGCCCGCATCCGCGCGGTCCGAGGCGGTCACCGCCAGCACTTCGGTGAAGGCATACAGGGTGTCGCCGTGATAGACGGGTGCCGTGAAGCGGATCTTGTCCATGCCCAGTTCCGCGAGCGCGTTCTCCGCCGTGTCCTGGCTGGCCATGCCGATCACCAGCGAGGCGTTCACGCCGCCGTAGGAGAGTCGCTGGCCGAATGACGAATCCTTCATGGCGTGCTCGTTGAAATGGGCCTGGGCGGTATTCATCACCAGGTTGGTGATCAGTACGTTCTCCAGATCGCCGACGGTCTTGCCGCGGACATGGCGGATCACGGTTCCCGGGACGAAGTCCTCGAAATAGTTGTCGTTGCCGGTCAATGTCTGCGTCTTCATGTCCTGCTCTTTCCCAGCAACTGGTCGGAGATGATGCGCATCTGGATTTCAGACGTGCCTTCGAATATCTTCGTCAATCGTGCGTCGCGCCAGTAGCGTTCCACGGCATTCAGCGTGGTGTAGCCGGCGCCACCGAAAATCTGGATGGCCTCGCTGGTCACCCGTTCGGCCATTTCGCTGGCGAACAGCTTGGCCATCGACGCCTGCTTGTCGCAGCGCCGCCCGCTGTCTATCTCGTCGCAGACGTAATAGGTCAATTGGCGCGCCGCCTCGATGTCGGTAGCCATGGAGGCGAGCTTGAAGCGGATGGCCTGGAACTCGCCGATCGGACGGCCGAACTGTTCACGCTCCAGCGCGTACTTGGTCGCATCTTCGAGGGCGCCGCGCGCCAATCCGACGGCACGCGCCGCCGTATGCGCCCGCGCCCGCTCCAGTTCGTGAGTGGCCAGGTAAAACCCCTTGCCCTCTTCCCCCAGCAGGGAAGTGGCGGGCACCCGGCAACCGTCAAAGGCCAGTTCCCACGTGGTCCAGCCGAAGTAGCCGATTTTCGGGATGGGTGAGCCCTTCACGCCGGGCGGCAATTCACCGCGTGGCTTTTCGATGAGGAAGGCACTGATGCCGGCATGGCGGCGCTTGGGATCGACGGTCTCGGTGGTTCGCGCAAACACGATGATGTAATCGGCCCCGTCGGCAAAGGTGCACCAGTACTTGTTGCCGGTGATGACCCAGTCATCACCATCACGCCGCGCACGGCAGGACAGGTTGGCCACGTCGGATCCGGCATTTGGCTCGGATAACGCGAAGGCGCCGAGAAACTCGCCCTTGGCGGTGCGTGGCAGGTAATTGCGCTTATCCGCCTCACTCATGGAGTCGATGGGCAGCAGATTGCCGCGCGCCAGGATGCTGGCGACGCTCATCCAGCCCCGGGCCAGTTCTTCGGCCACGATGCAGTACTCGAAGCAACCCAGGCCCAGGCCGCCGTACTCTTCCGGGATCAGCATGCCAAAGTAGCCCATCCTGGCCATTTCGTCGCGAATTTCCATGGGTATCTGGCCGTGCTCGGGATCGAGACGGTTGGCTGCGGGAAGCACTTTTTCCATGGTGAACTGCCGTGCAGCCTCCTGGATCATCAGCCGCTCTTCGGTCATGTAGCTCATATCGAGCCTCCGCGCATCAGCGAAAGATTGGTGCGATGCAGGTCTATCACCAGTTCAGCGCGCTGGTTGAAGCCCTTGGTATGCCAGGTCACGATGCCGGTTTTCGGCCGGCTCGACGACGCGCGCTTATCGACGACGGTACTGACAGCGGTGAGAGTGTCATTGGGATACACCGGCTTGTGGAAAGTCATGTTGTCGATACCGAGGAACGGTCCGCCCATTTCGCTCAGGTCCTGGACCGACAGTCCGATGATGGTGTTGAAAACCAGCAGCGGATTGACGACGATGTCCGGATGGCCGTGCGCCTTGGCGTACTCGAGATTGAAATAGAGAGGATTGAAGTGCAGTGTCAGCGTGGAAAAAAGCGAGTTGTCACTGGCGTTGATGGTTCTTCCCCAGTGATGGACCAGCTCCTGTCCCACCGTGAAATCCTCGTATTGATTGCCCTTGGTTCGCAGCTGGGCGCGCTTCATGAAATCAGGTTGCATGGGCGGAACGATCTCCTTGATGTATTTTGCGTTATTCAGGCAGTGCCGCAGCGCGAATCAGCATGGCCATGTTTGCCGTATTGTCCACATCGGCAATGAGCGCTGCCAGTCGTCCTGTTGCCTGACTTCCCAGGACCGGAGTCACCAGCGATTCGAATTTTCTCTGGAGACGCAGACGCTGCTCTGCCAAATTGGCTGCTGGTATTCCCGCATCGTGGCTTCTTTTCAGTATCGACCCGTCAGTAGTGGTCAATGTCATTTCAGCGGCCGTGATTGCGAGGTCTTCGACCAGTTCCACGCGCACTTTATCGCGCAGCGCCGCCAACGAGTCGTCTCGGGTCATGTGATCGCTGTATGTTGCCGGCGCCGCGGTATCCAAACCCGCGAGTGCCATGGCCATGTTCTGGCGCAGACTGAATTTGGCTTCCAATCCGGAGTTCGGAATGGCGATATTGCATACCTTGTCGTTCTGGGTGTTCGTTCGCAAAACGATCGAGGCAATGTTTTCTGGTGGAAGCGATCTTTCCTGCCGCGCGCCGATAGCGCATTCGATTGCAGCATGGGTCAGGTAGCAGGCGGCGTGATACTTGAACAACGTATCAACGATGTAGTGGCCTCGAGGCGGGGGTGCCATGGCCGCCTCCGGATCCTGCGTCGTGCTGAGTGTTGCGGCAAATCCCTGCGGGCATTCGAGCGAATCGGTCCTGCTGGTAAAACCGCGGCTTGCCAGTCGAGCCGCCAACAATCCGTTCTGCGCCGCTTTTCCGGCGTGAAACGGCTTGCACATTGTGCCAAACATCGATTTCAGACCGGCTGCCTGGGTAGCGGCGATGCCGACTGCATGTAAGAAAGGAGCCTGGTCGAGACCCAGAAGGTGGGCGCACGCGACCGCCGAACCGATGCTGCCGATCGTCGCTGTGGTGTGAAAGCCGTGGTTGTAATGCGCGCTTCCAACCAGTTTTCCCACGCGACAGGCCGCTTCGTATCCGGCCACGAAGGCCCCCATTGTCGCCGCGCCGTCCGCGTTTCGACTTTCGGCGAGTGCCAGCAGGCCCGGCAGGATGGCCACCGAGGGGTGTCCGAGCATGGCGAGGTTCACGTCGTCGTAGTCCAGGGCATGCGATGCGGCGCCGTTGATCATGGCCGCATTCAGCAGCCCTGCACTCAGCCTGCGGCCGATTATGCACACCCCGCCTTCCGCGGCACCGGAGTTTCCGCCACCGAACTCCTCGACCAGGATATTGGTCAATTCATCGTCGGCCCCCGCTACTGCGCAACCCATCCAGTCCAGCAGGCAGTGTCGCGCCGCTTCGCGCGTCGCTTCCGGCAACA
>CANIIN010000072.1 GCA_947467405.1 Betaproteobacteria bacterium
ATGCCTTGCGCCATCTGCAGGACGCGCGCACGGCCAACCGCAAGTGCGTGAGGGCGAGCCTGCAGGCTGGGGACATTCAAGCGGCAGCTGGCAAGCATGAGGCCGCGATCGAGGAGTGGAAGTCGATTGAACAGCAGCAGCCGGCTTATCTCTCGCTCTGCGCCCAGCGTCTTCTGGACAGTCACGAGGTCTTGGGGCGACGCGAGGAGGGTCTGACTATGTTGAAAGGGTATCTTGCTGGCTACCCTTCGTTGGATCTGCTGGACGTCTGCTTCCAGTCCACGCTGGCCATTCAGGGACCTGAAGCGGCATACCGCCTGGTCAAGGAGGAGTTGCGTCGCAATCCCACGCTGCTGGGGTTGGACAAACTGCTCGAGGCGCAGATTGCGGTCGTTCCGGTCGAACGCCGACCGGATCTGGAATTGATACGGAATCTGGTGCACAACCATACCCGGCGTCTGGCGCGCTATCAATGCGAAAGTTGCGGCTTCAAGGCGCGGCAGTTTTACTGGCATTGCCCTGCCTGTGGCGGATGGGAGACCTACCCGCCCAAACGCACCGAGGAATTCGACCTGGCACCCTGAGTGCCGCTCATCACAAACAAGAACTGACGGAGAAGCATTTTGAAGGTAACGATGGTGGGAACTGGCTATGTCGGGTTGGTCACAGGGGCCTGCTTTGCCGAAGTCGGCAACGATGTGATGTGTCTGGACCTTGATGAGCGCAAGATCGCCGTTCTGAACGAGGGGGGGGTGCCCATCTATGAGCCAGGTCTCCAGGACATGGTCAAGCGCAATCGCGAGGCTGGGCGCCTGCATTTCACGACCGATGTGGCCAAGGCTGTCGAATTCGGTGAGATACAGTTCATTGCAGTCGGGACGCCTCCTGACGAGGATGGATCTGCGGACCTGAGGCATGTGGTGGCGGCGGCGCGCAACATCGGTCGAAATATGACGGGGTACCGGCTTGTCGTCGACAAGTCTACGGTGCCGGTGGGGACGGCTGACATGGTGCGTGAGGCGATCACCGAGGAGCTCTCGAAACGGGGATCCGACGTGCCATTCAGCGTGGTATCGAATCCGGAATTTCTGAAGGAAGGTGCCGCAGTCGAGGACTTCATGCGCCCCGATCGAATCGTCGTGGGCAGCAATGATGATCGCGCGACCCAGTTGATGCGAGCCCTGTACGCGCCGTTCCAGCGCAATCATGAGCGGATCATCGTCATGGATATTCGTTCGGCCGAACTGACCAAATATGCCGCCAATGCCATGCTGGCAACGCGTATCTCGTTCATGAACGATCTTGCCAACCTGGCAGAGCGCCTCGGAGCGGACATCGAACATGTGCGCAAGGGGATTGGCTCGGATCCGCGTATCGGCTATGACTTTCTCTACCCTGGCGCGGGATATGGCGGATCCTGTTTTCCAAAGGATGTGCGGGCATTGATGCGCACGGCGGAAAATGCCGGGTTGAATCTGCGCATCCTGGAGTCAGTTGAAGCCGTCAATGACGATCAGAAAAAGGTTCTGGGAGCAAAAGTCGTGGCGCGATTCGGAGAGAAACTGGCTGGACGAAAATTTGCCGTGTGGGGCCTGTCATTCAAACCGAATACCGATGACATGCGCGAGGCTCCCAGCCGTGAACTGATAGACGATCTGCTGGAACGCGGGGCTACCGTGGTCGCCTATGACCCGGTGGCGATGACTGAGGCGCGTCACTTTTTCGATGACCGCATTGAATATGCCACATCTCCATTGGCCGCATTGGATGGGGCTGATGCTCTGCTCATCGTGACTGAATGGAAGGAATTCCGCAGTCCCGATTTCAATGAACTGCGTGCACGACTCAAGAGTCCCGTCATCATCGATGGCCGGAACCTCTATTTTCCGGAAGACGTCAGGCGGCATGGCCTTGAGTACCATCCCATTGGCCGTGCCCAGGGGTAACAATTTCAGCGGGATTGCCCACTTTGGACAATGCATTGAATTCGAAAGCCATCGTTAAAATTCCCGACCTTGCGCGCGCCCGTGTGCTGGTGGTCGGCGATGTCATGCTGGACCGGTATTGGTTCGGTGAAGTCAGCCGCATATCGCCTGAAGCGCCAGTACCGATTGTCAAGATTCAACGCACCGAAGAGCGCCCGGGAGGTGCTGCCAATGTGGCGAGAAATGCGGCATCGGTTGGTGCGCAGACGGTGCTGCTGTCAGTTGTCGGGGACGACGATGCCGGGAGGCGAATTGCCCAATTGGCCCACGAGGCATCGATCAATGCCCATCTGCATCAGGACCCTGCCATATCGACGACGGTCAAGCTGCGGGTGGTCGGTCGCCAGCAGCAGTTGCTGCGCATCGATTTCGAAACCGCGCCCAGTCGTGAGGTGCTGGCCGACAAACTGGCGGATTATGAAAAGCTGCTCGATGGATGTGACGCAGTCATACTTTCCGACTATGGCAAGGGCGGGCTGACGCATATCTCGAGAATGATTGAAATGGGACGCGCCGCAGGCAAGCCGGTACTCGTCGATCCCAAGGGCAGCGATTACAGCCGTTATGCCGGCGCCACGATACTCACGCCAAATCGATCGGAATTGCAGGAGGTCGTCGGAAAATGGGATTCGGAAGCAGACCTTGAAGAGCGGGCGCAGAACCTGAGGCGCAAGCTCGGTCTTCAGGCTTTGCTGTTGACTCGAAGCGAGGATGGCATGAGCCTCTTTCGTGAAGGGAGCGTCTTGCATGAGTCGGCGCGTGCTCGCGAGGTGTTCGATGTCAGCGGAGCGGGCGATACGGTCATTGCCGTCGTCGGTGCGATGCTTGCCGTCCACGCGACAATGGAAGATGCGATGAGACTGGCCAATCTGGCGGCGGGAATCGTGGTCGGCAAGCTTGGAACAGCGACAGTCAACATGGAAGAACTTCGGGCATTGACAGCAGTCCGGAAAGGAAACTGAATCATGTATTACGTAGTCACTGGTGCGGCGGGATTCGTGGGATCCAATCTGGTCCGGGCGTTGAATGCGCGTGGTGAGCGCAATATTCTTGCGGTCGACAACCTGCACAGATCAGAGAAATTCAGCAATCTTGTCGGATTGGAGATTGCCGACTACATGGACAAGCACGAGTTTCACGACAGACTCGTGGCAGGGGATCTGGACGGGGCGATCGATGTGATGTTTCATCAGGGGGCGTGCTCGGACACGATGGAGACGGATGGCCAGTACATGATGGAGAACAACTATCGCTACTCCGTTGATCTGCTTGATTTCTGCATTGAGGAAGAAGTCCCGTTTCTGTATGCATCGTCGGCTGCCGTGTATGGCGGGTCGACAACATTCAGGGAGGAGCTTGCCTTCGAAGCGCCGTTGAACGTCTATGGCTATTCGAAGTACCTTTTTGACCAGGTGGTGCGACGCCGGTTGCCGGAAGCGACAAGCCAGATCGCGGGATTCCGCTATTTCAATGTTTACGGCCCGAATGAAAATCACAAGGGTCGCATGGCGTCCGTGGCCTGGCACTTCTTCAATCAGTTGCGCAGCGCGGAGGGCTGTGTGCAGCCGTTCTCCGGCTCTGGCGGCTATCTGGACGGTGAACAGATGCGCGATTTCGTTTCTGTCGAGGACGTGGTCAGGGTGAATCTGTTCATGCTCGACAATCCCGATGTGTCAGGCGTCTTTAACGTCGGCACGGGGCGCGCGCAGACCTTTAACGATGTCGCGAAAGCAGTCGTCAATGCCTGCCGGGCAGCTGAAGGAAAATCCGTATTGCAGCTGGCGGAAATGCAGAGAGAGGGACTGGTCCGCTACAGGCCATTCCCCGCAGCGCTGGAAGGAAAATACCAGCACTTTACGCAGGCAGACGTGGGGAGCCTGCGCAGGAATGGATATTCGGAGCCCTTTCTGTCGGTCGAGGAGGGCGTGGCCCGATATGTCGACCATCTCGTCAAGGCCAGCCGGTAGTTCAACCCCCTCGCAGAATGGCGCAATGGGCAGGCTGTCATCCTGTCTGGTTGTGAATGAGCGATATCCCAATACGCGGAAGTGATTCGAATATGCCGAACTACAAAACCATAGAGGATACTGTCGGCAATACGCCTCTGGTAAGGCTGCGTCGTATTCCGGGCGATTCCGCGAATGGAAACCTGATCCTCGCCAAGCTCGAGGGGAACAACCCCGCTGGATCCGTCAAGGACCGTCCTGCACTATCGATGATTGTGCGTGCGGAAAGACGAGGCGAGATCAAGCCCGGCGACACGCTGATCGAAGCCACCAGCGGCAATACCGGGATCGCATTGGCCATGGCGGCGGCCATGCGTGGCTACCGCATGGTCCTGCTCATGCCCGAACACCTTTCCGTCGAGCGTCGACAGGCCATGCGGGCATTCGGCGCTGAAATCGTCCTGACTCCCAAGGCCGGCGGCATGGAGGCGGCGCGTGATCTGGCTGAAAAAATGCGTTCCGAGGGCAAGGGCGTGATTCTTGATCAGTTCGCCAACTCCGACAATCCACTTGCTCACTATGAGAGCACCGGGCCGGAGATATGGGAGGACACGGCGGGATCGATTACGCACTTCGTATCGAGCATGGGCACCACCGGAACCATCATGGGCGTCTCGCGTTTTCTCAAGGAAAAGAACCCTTCCATCAAGATTGTGGGGGCGCAACCGACGGATGGATCGCAGATTCCAGGCATACGGAAGTGGCCACAGGAGTACCTGCCGCGCATTTATGACTCAGCCAATGTGGACCGGCTCGAGTATGTCAGTCAGAGCGATGCAGAAGAGATGACCCGACGGTTGGCGCGCGAGGAGGGGGTATTTGCCGGCATTTCCTCCGGCGGTGCGCTGGTCGTGGCATTGCGAGTAGCGCAGGAAGTCCGTAACGCGACCATCGTGACCATTGTCTGCGACCGTGGCGACCGCTATTTGTCTACCGGCGTTTTTCCGGATTGAGCTCCCGTCCCGTAGTGCCCTTCAGCATTGAATCAACATGACACCAATACTGGCTTTTGACATCGAAACGGTGCCGGACACGACCGGCCTGCGAAAACTCCATTCGCTGGGAGATGACCTCAGTGACGCGGATGTTGCCGAGGTGGCATTCACGCGCCGTCGTGCCCAATCGGGAAATGATTTCCTGCCACCGCATCTGCAGCGTGTGGTGGCGATTGCCTGTGCGCTGAGGGAGGGCGATCATTTTCGCGTCTGGTCGCTGGGTACAACGGAAGACGGTGAGGCCGATCTGATTCGTCGCTTCTACGACGGCATTGAACGCTATACGCCGCAGATCGTGTCGTGGAACGGCAGCGGATTCGACATGCCGGTACTTCACTATCGCAGCCTTGTTCACGGTATCGCCGCTCCCAGTTACTGGGACATGGGCGAGGATGATCGCGAATTCAAGTTCAACAATTACATCAACCGGTACCACACGCGGCACCTGGATCTGATGGATTTGCTGGCGTTATACAACGCGCGCAACAATGTTCCGCTGGATGCGCTGGCTCAGTTGTGTGGCTTTCCCGGCAAACTCGGAATGGATGGATCGCAGGTCTGGCCGGCGTTTCAGCAGGGCAAGATCGCTGAAATCCGTAACTACTGCGAGACGGATACGACAAACACCTACCTGCTGTTCCTGCGCTTTCAGTTGATGCGGGGAGCCTATGACGAGGCGCGCTATCAACGCGAGTGCGGTCTGGTGAGGGCCACACTGGAGAAATCCGCTGGTTCACATTGGCGGGAATTTCTCGAGGCGTGGAAGGCATGATCAGGAAAGGATGGTTGGCGTGACTGAGGCCTATGTAGAATCGATTGATCGTGAGGGGCGCGGAGTGGCCCGTCACGAGGGCAAGGCCATCTTCATTGATGGAGCACTGCCAGGCGAGACGGTTGACTACACGCCTTATCGCCGCAAGGAAAGTTACGAATTGGCCCAGATCAGCGCCATTCTGAAGCCCAGCGCGGCCCGAATCGAGCCGAAATGTCAGTGGTTCGGGCGCTGCGGTGGTTGCTCCATGCAGCACGTCGACATCAGGACCCAGGTGGCGGCCAAGCAACGCGTGCTTGAAGATGCTCTGTGGCATATCGGCAAGGTAAGGTCGGATCGCATGTTGTCACCGGTTATCGGTCCCGGTTGGGGATACCGCCACCGTGCGCGCCTGTCGGTCCGGCTGGTGCCAAAAAAGGGTGGGGTGCTGGTCGGCTTTCACGAGCGGAAGTCCAGTTACGTCGCCGATATGACCAGTTGCGAAATTCTGCCTCCTGCCATATCGGCGTTGATTCCTTCGTTGCGCGAACTGGTGGGCAAGTTGACCATACGGGATCGCCTGCCGCAGATTGAAGTTTCAATTGGTGAGGAACTGACCATTCTCGTGATGCGCATCCTTGCGGCACCGAGCAGTGTTGACGAAGATCTTTTGAGGCAGTTTGCCGAACTCCACGCTGTGAGCATATGGTTGCAGGTGAAGGGGCCAGAGACCGCAAAGCCCTTCTGGCCGGCCTCTACACAGTCGCTGTCCTACAGCGTGCCCGAGTATGGCGTGCGAATCGACTTCCTTCCCACGGACTTTACGCAGGTCAATCATTCCGTCAACCGCATTCTGATCCGACGCGCCATGGGCTTGTTGCAGGCGCGCGCTGGCGATCGGGTGGCGGATTTCTTTTGTGGAATTGGCAATTTCACGCTGCCAATCGCCAGTCTTGGTGCGCACGTTCTGGGTATCGAGGGCAGTGCAAACCTTGTCGATCGCGCCAAGGCGAATGCAGTGAGCAACGGGCTTGGCGAGTTGGCGAGATTTGACGTGGCCAACCTGTTTGATGCAGATGCGTGCAGAAAACTGCTCGACAACGCCGGCCCTCTGGACAAGATCCTGATTGACCCCCCGCGCGAAGGAGCGCTGGAACTGATCAGGGCAATAGGTGAATCGGGCGAATTGGGCAGACCGGAGCGTATTGTCTACGTATCTTGCGACCCGGCAACGCTTGCCCGAGATGCCGGAGTCCTGACGCAGACGCAGGGCTATGTACTGAATGCTGCTGGCGTGGTCAACATGTTCCCTCAGACATCGCATGTTGAATCGATAGCTGTGTTTGATCGCGAATGATTCGGCTGCTACCGACTCATTCGCGGTAATGGCTGGAATTGTCCCTTGAGGCGTTTTGTATGGAGCGCTGCCAAACTGCTGGCAAGCAACTGGTGACCTGTTATAATTTCAATTGCAACAATAACTTACTTCCATTCAAGGAAGGTTGGCCGAGCGGTTTAAGGCACCGGTCTTGAAAACCGGCGAGGATGCAAATCCTCCGTGAGTTCGAATCTCACACCTTCCGCCAGAATTTTCCAGCTTCAAAAAAAATCGCCAGACCTGCCCTGGCCGCCTAGAATTTTTTGCGAAGACCAAAAAATAACGGGTGCATCGGCGTTGCTGCCAATGCACCCGTGGCCCTCCGGCCCAGCGGATACGAATTGTCTTAGTGCGTGACGTCCTCAGTGGGGCGATTTTTGGCGCGGATCGCGCGTCGCAGACTTTGCATCAATTCGGGGTGATGCAACTTGAGGTGTTCCAGCACATCAAAGTCCTCTCTCTTGACCTTGGAGAGATCAACCTGCTCAACGTGCACCAGGCGAAGCAATTCCTGTACAGGCTTGGGCATGCTGCGGCCGCTCTCATAGCGAGATCCGCCGCTTTGCGTCACGCCGATTCTCGTCCAGAACTCCTGCTGATTCATGCCTAGACGACGGCGAATTTCCTTGGGGTTCATCGCGAATTCAAGAGGTTTCATTTTCTTCATGTCCAGTGTTTAGGCCATTCTTGGTACTACTCTCAGCACGGACTGTGCCAGCCTAAGCGCGATCGTTGATGTGCCCAGATACTGACCAAGCATCGGATGCCCTTCCGGCTTATCAAAACCTCAAAAACACGATAAAATTCAACACTTTTTGGGGGTTCTCCGTTGGCTTTAGTCGTTCACAAATATGGTGGTACTTCGGTCGGGACGCCGGACCGCATCAAGAATGTGGCGCGGCGGGTGGCCAAATGGAAGTCGGCAGGTCATCAGGTCGTTGTCGTAGTTTCGGCAATGAGCGGCGAGACCAATCGCCTGCTGGGGCTGGCCAAGGAAATATCGGCCAATCCTGACCCGCGGGAAATGGACGTCATTGCATCGACTGGTGAACAAGTCACGATTGGTCTGCTGGCGATGGCTCTGCAGGAAATCGGTGTGACGGCGCGCAGCTATACCGGCGCGCAGGTCAAGATTCTGACGGATGAGGCTTTCAGCAAGGCGCGCATCAAGAGCATCGATGACGAAGCCATTCTTGCGGACCTTGCCTCCGGAACTGTCGTTGTGGTCGCCGGATTCCAGGGGGTCGATGAAGCCGGCAATATCACGACTCTCGGACGGGGTGGGTCGGATACTTCAGCGGTGGCGTTGGCTGCGGCGCTCAAGGCGGACGAGTGCCTGATTTACACCGACGTCGATGGCGTCTACACCACTGATCCCCGAGTCGAGCCGGACGCAAGGCGTCTGCAGACCGTCACCTTCGAGGAGATGCTGGAGATGGCCAGTCTCGGTTCCAAGGTGCTGCAGATTCGTGCGGTCGAATTCGCAGGCAAGTACAAGGTGCCCCTGCGAGTGCTTTCCAGCCTGACGGATCCGATGATCCCGATCGCTGAGGAAGCGCAGTCCGGTACGCTGATCACATTCGAGGAAGACGACAAGATGGAACAGGCAATCATCTCAGGCATCGCGTTCAATCGTGATGAGGCCAAAATCACCGTGATGGGCGTGCCCGATCGCCCCGGGATTGCCTACACGATTCTCGGGCCGATTGGCGATGCCAACATCGATGTCGACATGATCATCCAAAACGCTAGTGTGGATGGCATGACGGACTTCTCGTTCACCGTTCACCGCAATGAATACCAGAAGGCGCTTGACGTCCTGAACAATCAGGTCAAGGCGCATATCAGGGCAACGGATATCCGCGGCGACTCAAAGATCTGCAAGGTATCGATGGTGGGTGTCGGGATGAGAACGCACGCAGGCATCGCGTCGAAGATGTTCCGTACCCTGTCCGAGGAAGGCATCAACATCCAGATGATCTCGACGTCGGAGATCAAGATCTCAGTGGTCATTGACGAGAAATACATGGAACTGGCGGTGCGCGCGCTGCATAAGGTATTCGACCTGGATCAGCCAGTCGGCTAGTCGAGTCCCTGCGTATTTCCCAATGAAAAAGCCCCGGTGACGGGGCATTATTATCGGCGGGCCAGAAGATACCGGATCGCAAACCGTCTAAGGAAGCGCTGATCAAGTGCAGAAAATCAGCATGCCTCGAAAAGCTTCCCTCTGAAGTGGGGGATATACAAGGGGGCATGCCCCCTTGTTCAGTG
>CANIIN010000073.1 GCA_947467405.1 Betaproteobacteria bacterium
CGACATTGTCAAAAAATACAATATCAAGGGCTGACAACAGCCGGTTGGGGAAGGCGGGCTTTGCCGGCATTGCCTGAGCGGGTGCAGGTCATTGTGCAGGTCCTGTCAATCCTTCCCGAGCCGATCTCGATCCGATCCCTGAAACAGGAATAACCGCAATTCAATGGACCCTCTTGCCCATTCTTCTCTGAGGGGAAGCTTCAGTGGAAGACTGCTTACCCAGCCGGAGGACATGTCCGCGTTCCTCACCGATTGGCGCGGTAAATGGAAGGGGCGCGCTCTTGCCGTCGCACAACCGGACACCACAGTCGATGTCGCCAACATCGTTCGCTGGTGCAATCAGCACGGCATCCCCCTGGTTCCGCAAGGCGGCAATACCGGACTCTCGGGCGGGGGAGTCCCTGACGACAGCGGTCAGGCCCTTGTCATTTCCCTGAAGCGACTCAACCGCATCGACGCAGTCGATGCGATGAATAACACAGTCATCGCGGAAGCCGGTTGCACCCTTCAGCAGGTACAGGACGCCGCACTACACGCCGGCCGCCTGTTCCCGCTCAGTCTTGCGGCCGAAGGCAGTTGCACGATTGGCGGCAACCTCGCCACGAATGCCGGCGGAGTTCATGTTCTGCGCTACGGCAATGCACGCGATCTGTGCCTGGGATTGGAAGTCATTACCGCGGATGGCGAAATCTGGGACGGCCTGCGCGGACTTCGCAAAGACAATACCGGCTATGACCTTCGGGATCTCTACATCGGTTCGGAAGGCACTCTCGGAATCATCACGAGAGCGGTATTGAAATTGCATCCGCTCCCGGCAGCCAGGGTGGCAGCTCTGGTTGCCATTGCATCCCCTGTCGAAGCCCTGCAACTGCTGCAGACATTCCAGCGTCGGGCGAGCAGCAAGCTTTCTGCATTCGAACTGTTTTCGGATGCGGGCCTGGGGCTCGTAGAGCGCCATGTCCCTGGCAGCAGATGCCCCTTTAATGATCGCCATCCCTGGTACGTGCTGATTGAAATTTCCGATGAAGAAAGCCATATCAAAGCCAATGAAACCATGGAGTCCGCTTTGGCCCATGCGTCTGACCAGGGCATGGTCACGGATGCGGTGATCTCCAACTCTGAAAGTCAGCATGCCAGCTTGTGGGCGTTGCGTGAAAACATCTCGGAAAGCCAGTCGGCTGAAGGCAAGAACATCAAGCACGATGTTTCGGTGCCGATATCCAGCATTTCCGGATTCATCGAATCGACCCTGACCCTGCTGAGGGAAACATTTCCCACGCTCCGTCCGATCGTGTTCGGTCATCTGGGGGACGGCAACCTGCATTTCAACATCTCCCCGCCGACAGGCGCCCGAACGGCTGCGGATACGGAGCACTTTCTTTCACTGGAACCCTCCATCAACCGATTGATCCACGACGCGACGGTTTGTATCGGCGGATCGATTTCCGCGGAACACGGCCTTGGAGTCCTGCGACGAGACGAAGCGGCCCGCTACAAATCCGCGATCGAATTGGGGCTGATGAAGCGTATCAAGTCCGCACTGGATCCACGCGGGCTGATGAATCCGGGGAAGGTACTGAGCTGAATCGCTTTGGACCAACCTGTGCTGACGCACACAGGTTGTCCACGAAGCGTGCCGAACCGGAATACCCGCCCGGACGACTTTGCATGGCAGACGGGAATGCACGCTGCATTGCCATTGCCCCCGAATCATTAATCATGGAGAGTGATCATGTCAGTTCGTTTTGATGGAAGAGTCGCGATAGTCACCGGCGCAGGTGGCGGTCTTGGGCGCAGCCATGCCCTGTTGCTGGCCAAGCATGGCGCCAAGGTCATCGTCAATGACCTTGGCGGCACGGTCGATGGCCGCGGAGGCGACGCCTCGGCAGCTGACAAGGTCGTCGCGGAAATCAAGGCTGCAGGCGGGCAGGCGGCATCCAGCTATGACAGCGTTTCCACCATGGAAGGCGCGCAGAAAATCATCAATACGGCCGTGGAGCGCTTCGGCAGGGTCGACATCCTGGTCAACAATGCCGGCATTCTGCGTGACAAGAGTTTCATGAAAATGACCATGGAAGACTTCGAGGACGTCATGGCCGTGCATTTCATGGGGACGGTCTATTGCACCAAAGCGGCCTGGCCGCTCATGATGGAGCAGAAGTACGGACGCATCGTCGTCACGACCTCGGGTTCCGGACTGAACGGCAACTTTGGCCAGAGCAACTATGCCTCCGCCAAGATGGCGATGATCGGCCTGATGAATTCGCTGGAAATCGAGGGGGCAAGGAACAATATCAAGGTCAACGCCATATCCCCCGTTGCCGATACACGGATGACCGGCGGTCTCATGGAGGAGGCGGTGTTGAAATACACCGTGGCAGAGCACGTTTCCACGGGCGTAGCCTGGATGTGCAGCGAAGCATGCAACGTGTCGGGGGAAATTCTGTGTGCGGCAGGCGGCTATTACACCGCCGTACGCTGGTATCGATCCGAAGGCGCGGGATTCGATCCCGGCAAGCCGGCAACTCTGGATGAATTCGCGGACTCAGCCGAACGGATATTCGACTTCACCAGTGCCGTGCACTACGAAGGCGTCGCAAAGAAGATCCGTGAACTGCTGGTCGAATCCGGACGCCTATAAGGTCGTTTCTCCGCGAATCGACGACAGGGTATCTCGCGGACCACCAAGGTGGCGTACGCGAGATACCCGAACAGACAGAGAACTCGTCAGCAACCTTCGCGCGTGGCCACACCCTGCGCGCTGACCTGGTCCGGACGAACCGTGAAGGCGAACACGTCAGAGTGATACATGAAGTGGTCGGTCTTGCTCATGGTGAGCTTGCCCATGACCGCCTTCACCGACCCGCCGTTCTGTTCCAGCCACGCCGCGAGCTTGGGACCTTCCACCGACTTGGTGGCATCGACAGCCGCCTTGATGGTGTAGACCACGTCGAAGTAATACGGCGCCAGCGCCATCGGAATCTTCTGGAAGTCGTTCGGATAGGCCGCCTTGATCTTGTCGCGCAGTTGCGCAAAGGGCATCTTGGAGGCGTCCTCGCCGGGACACATCGTGGTGGCCTTGGTCGTCAGGCCATGCATGCGCCGCGTGGAATAGGCGTTCGGCCCGGCGATTTTCAGGATGTCCGCAGTGAACAGTGAGGAAACCTGGCTGACGATCTTGATCTGCCAGTTCTGCTCTTCCGTGGCCTTGTAGAAGTAACCGCCGCCGACCTGCAGCGAGGTCACCTGCAGCACCACGTCCGGATTGCCGCGCTTCAGGTTCAGCACCTGCGGCGTGTAGTCCGTCGCTTCGAAATCAGCATATTCGATGCCGGTCAGTTTCGCGCCACGCTTGGGCACATAGGTCTTGGCCTGCTCTGCAGCCGCCTTGCCCTGACTACCGGTGTCAGCCATCACGCCAATCGATTTCGCGCCCAGCTTGTCGACGGCGTAATCCACCATCGCCTCCAGAAAGGCATCGGCCGGATAGAAGCTGGCGAAGCCATAGGGGAAGGTGGTCGGATTGATGGCCGGCGTGCCGGACATCGGGAACGACAGCATCTTGGCCGGCGTCACGATGGGGGCGGTTGCCAACGCCACGGCCGCAATCCCCGGGCCGATCAGGATGTGAACCTTCTCCTGGTCGATCAGGCGCTTGGCTTCGGTCACGGCACGCGTCGGGTCAGCGCCATCATCGCCGAACACGATGTCGACCTGACGTCCACCCATGCCGCCGTTCGCGTTGACTTCCTTGACCGCCATTTCCTGCACCATCTTGGCGGCTTGACCACTTCCCGCCCCCGCCCCGCTCAGCGGCTGCGAAGAGCCAATCTTGATGCGCGCCGGCAGTGTTTGTGCCGATGCCGGCGTCACGCCTGTCGTGGCAAAAATCCCGGTCAAGGCAAGCGATGCAACTGCCATTCGAATATCAAATTTCATTTCAACACTCCTCCAGTCATACGGCGAAAGAACAGCTGCCCTCCATCTTGATGCGGGAGTTCGCAGCCGATTAAAAGCAAACCGAATCCTGTGGATCGCGGCTTGTCATGAATGCCCTGACGACTACGGATCACTCCGAGTCAGCATGGATTCGCCCAGGCTCAGCAGCATCACCGCCACGAACCACAAGCGCTTTCCAGCGACGGGCGATTGGTATGATTTGTCTGGCATTTGCCGGTTCATGTCCTGTTCATGCTGATGCATGGCGCAACAGGAGAAACTGGCGCGAGTCTGCCAACCCATCTCCGGCTTCCATTTTCTGCACCGGATGGTAGTGACAAAGGCTAAGTGGTTACCAATACCGATTGGAATCTCAATTGATGCCGGGGAAGCATCAAGATGGATATGGAAATTCGGTTTGGGAAGTCATCGAGGATCGACAAATCCATAGTGTCGCCAACAGGATGCGGATGCCTGCGCTATCGGCAACGCCGGTCGGCCATGTCCAGCGCCTGTGCCACCTCGGCATTGCGCTGCTCCGCCATCTTGCGAATGGCCGGATTGGTGACGATGATGAATTCGCCGGCGTCCATTCCTTCGAAGGCCATGCGCGCCACATCGGCCGGGTCCTGTCCATGAGCTAAAGCCTGCGCCAGGCCGGCAGGGCTGGGCTTGGGCCCGCCCAGGCTGCCGGGGCGGTTGCGCGCGCTGTTCCACAAGCCCGTATTCACCGCCCCGGGGCACACAACCGATACGCCGATTCCGGACGATTTCAGATCGCGACGCAGACCATCGCTCATGCCCAGGATGGCGTGCTTGGTCGCCGTATAGGCCGTGAACTGGCCACCAGGCGGCAACCCCAGGGAATTCTCCGACCCGGTATTGACGATATGGGCGAGCCTGCCCGCCGCTGCCGACGCCTGCAAGGCGGGAAGAAAAGCGCTGACGCCGTTGAAGGTGCCGAATACGTTGACCTCGAAAACCCAGCGGAAATTATTGGCCGAAGTCCGGTCCAGGCCGCCCATGGCGAACACACCGGCATTGTTGAACAGCACGTTGACGGGACCCAGGTCACGGGCAACGCTGACCGCCAGCGCACTGAACGATCCGGCATCCGATACATCGACCTGGAACGGCATGGCACGGCCAGCGTCGCCGGCGCAAGCCGCGTTGATCGCAGCAGCGGCGTCCGTTGCCTTGGCGATCTCGATGTCGGCGACGGCAACATGGGCGCCACGCCGCACCGCCAACTCGGCCAGCGCGCGGCCGATGCCGCTGGCCGCTCCCGTGACCACCACCACGGCATCCTTGAAATTCATTGAACTCATTACCGCCCCTTTCTCATTTTCAGAATCTCTTCCAGCACCGGCGCCAGATGATCGATGAAACCCGTCGGGTCTTCGCTCATCGGGAAGTGCCCCATGCCCTGCATGATCGTGACCTGCGCCCCCTTGATGCGTGACGCGGCATCCAGCGTGTCCTGCGGCGAACACGAATAGTCGTACTCGCCCGACAACAGATAGACCGGACAGCGGGTGGTGTCGATGGCCGCGATACGCTCGCGGATATCGCCGTCGATCTTGTAGAAATACAGATCGCCCTTGAACACGCCCGGCCCGCCCTGCATGTAATGCCACAGCGTCTCCCAGCGGTTCTCCTCGGTTGCGGACGGGCCGATCAGGCCGGACACCACGCCGGCGCACACTTCGCCGCCGTGCACGTCCGGGCGGTGCAGCCACTGCGTGTCGTAATACGGATCGACGTGCGCGCCGGCCTGCAGGCCGATCACCGCACCGAAATGATCCGGATGTTCCAACGCGAGATGCAGCACGATGCGCCCGCCGATGGAGCAGCCCATCGCCACCGGCTTATCCAACTGCAGCGCCTCAGACACGCCCATGATGATGTCCACGTAGTCGCGCGAGGTCAGCCGGTACTCCTCCAGATCGCGCCAACCGGCCGGCGGCGAGGACTTGCCATGCCACGGCAGATCGAACGCAATGACGCGATAGTTCTTGGTGATGTCGGCGTTGTTCAGGATGGCGCGGAACTGCCGGGTATCGGACCCGGCGGTGTGCAGGCACAAGAGCGGGATACCCTGCCCGGCCTCTTCCACGTAAACGCGATGGCGCTTGCCCAGCAGATCGAGATTCAGGTAGCGACCGATGACCGGTTCGAACGATGCGTTCACGGCGCTGCTCATGCATGCACCGCGGGCGAGTTGTTCGAGGCCGGCCGGATCGACGCCAGCACGTCCTTGAAGTAGAACAGGTTGGCCATGAACGGATGCATGTCGCCCTCGAGTCGCAGCACGCGGCGGCGTATCAAGGCAAAGATGTCGTTGAATCCGGGCTGCGGTTGCTGCGCCCAGAAGCCGTCCCAGGCATCCTGCGGCGCACGCAGCGCGAAGGTCCAGCGCGCCATGACGAACGGACCCTTGGTGACGGAACTGATGCGCCCTTCCGAGACATTGATCAGCCAGGGCGTGTCGCCCACCTCGAGCAGAAAACTCGTCGTCACGAAGCGCCCGCGCCGCACCAGCCGCGCATCGGCATTCACTCGCTCCTGCAGATTTTCAATCATGGCATACCCTTGTGGAAGAACGGAGCATCAGACACGAATGCCTGTAGAGGCAATATCCATGGGCTTCTTCAGGCATTCGTCCCGGAAAAATTGCTACAAACAGGCCGCCAGGCGCTCCAGTCGCGCCAGCCCGGCCGCAGGCGGTTCGGGGTGCACGACGAACAGGATGCGCGTCACGCCGGCATCGAACCAGGTCTGCATCTCCTTGCGATCGGCACGGCAGCCGAACAGCGTGATGTCCAGCGCCGACGGATCGCGTCCGCGTTCACGGAACAGCGCCTCGATGCGCCGTCGTCCGGCTTCGATCTCGGCCGGCTTGGACATCATGTAACGCGGCAGCCATCCGTCGCCGAAATCCGCCACGCGCTCGGCCACCTTCTCCAGTTCCCCGCCGATCAGGATGGGCGGATGCGGACGCTGCACCGGCTTCGGATAACTCCACACCGGACCGAAGTTGACGTACTTCCCCGCGAAGCTGGCTTCTTCCTGCGTCCACAGCGCCTTCATCGCCAGCAGATGCTCGCGCGTCTGCGACCAGCGGCGCGGAAAGTCCACGCCCATCAGCTCGGACTCTTCCTTCAGCCAACCGGACCCGACGCCGAACAGGAAGCGGCCGCCGGAGACGAGATCGAGCGTGGCAACTTCCTTGGCGCAATGGATGGGGTTGCGCTCCGGCACCAGCGAGATGGCCGTGCCCAGCTTGAGATGCGTCGTCGCACCGGCGGCGGCAGCCAGAGCCACGAACGGGTCCGGCATGTGCTTGTAGAGTTCGGGCAACTCGCCGCCGCCCGGATACGGCGTCTTGAAGCCGACCGGTATCGCCGGATGCTCCGGCAGCCACAGTGATTCGAAGCCGAGTTCCTCGGCGCGCCTTGCGTAGGTCGTGATGGCCGCCGTTTCTTCGGTGGCGAAATGCATCAAGCCGACTTTCATTGAAATCTCCTCGATTTGGAACAGGCGGACTCACGGACTCATACGGACGGTTTTTCAATGCGGCATTCGGAGGTGCGTGTGGCGCCGCAAAGTCCCCCGATGAAGCGCCAGGCACTCTACCGGAATCAACCTGATTCTTGTAAATAAATAGTGTACTATTTTCCCCGGTTGCCGGATGGCAAGCAGGGAGGGTCTTGTGCGCGGCGCCTTGCCCTGCATGTCGTCCTTTCGCGAGACCACGCGCCGGCGACCCCGACGAGCCGCCACTCAAGGAGAAGAGCATCGTGACTGGAATACTCCGGAGTCTTGTGACTCTGATCCTGACTGCGTATTCCCTGTCGTGCGGCGCGCAGGCCTACCCGAACAAACCGATCCGCGTCATCGTCGGCTTCCCGGCGGGCGGCTCGACCGACTTCGTCACGCGGGCGCTCAGCGACCGGATGTCGGCACAGATGGGTCAGACGATTGTCGTCGACAACCGGCCGGGTGCAGGCGGTCTCATCGGACTGGACGCCGTCCTCAAGGCGGAGCGGGATGGCTACACGTTGGGTTATCTGGCAAGCCCGACACTCATCAGCGCACTGATGGCGGGGCGCGACATCAACCCCGATCGCGACATGACGCACATCGGACTGATCTACCGACGCGGACTCTTTCTCGGCCTCAACCCGAACGCGCCCGAATTCAAGGGCGTCAAAACGGGAACCGACCTCGCCGCCGTGATCCGGGCCAACCCCGGCAAGATCAACTTCGGCTCGATCGGCATCGGCAGCACCGGGCACCTGCTCGGAGAGATGATGAAATCGAGCGGCAAACTGGATTGGATGCATGTTCCGTACAAGGGCATCTCGCAACTGAGCCAGGAATCCATGGCCGGCCTGGCGCCGATCGTCGTCATGGGCACCACTGTCGACGATCCGAAGAATTCCGGCGGGCGGATGATCAACGTGGCGGTCACCTCGGCCCAGCGCCATCAGGGGGCGCCGGACGTGCAGACGCTGATCGAAGCGGGCTTCCCCGGCATCGATGCCACCACCTGGGGTTCGTTCTACGCGCCAGCCGGGATCCCGCAGGCGGCGGCATCCCGGCTCGCCGCGGAGTTCAAGACGGCGCATGAGCGTCCCGAGGTCCAGAAGCAGTTGGCGCAGTTCGATCCCGAATACATGGCGCCGGCACAGCTCGCGGTGCTCGCACGCAATCACCTGCAGCTGTGGGGCAAGGTGATACGCGACAACAATCTGCAGGGAAAATAAATGGAATCGAACCCCGGCGCACCGCGCGAAGGCGACGGCCCATTGCCTTACGCCGGCCTGCGCGTCATCGACCTCGCCAGCGCCGAATATCCGCTGTGCGCGCAGCTGCTCGGCCAACTGGGTGCCGAGGTGGTCATGGTGGAGTCAGGCGCTCCAGATGATTCTCGCAACTCACCCGACTGGATCGCCTACAACGCGGGCAAGAAGAGCATCCGGATCGAAGACCGGTCCGAGCTCGAAGGGCTCGTGGCGGCCGCCGACGTCCTGATCGACTGCGCGGGCAGCGCGATGGCGCTGCCGGATGCCTGCGCGCTCAATCCGCGGCTCGTCCATGCGACGCTGTCGCCGTACGGCAGCTCGGGACCGAAGTCCTCCTGGCGCAGCAGCGAACTCGTCGGACAGGCGGCGGGCGGCATCCTGCATCTGTCCGGCAGCGCTGAATTCCCGCCGGCGCGGCTGGGCTTTCCGCTGGCGACCGGCATGGTCTCGGCGCAAGCCATGACCGGCGTGCTGCTGGCACTGGCGGCGCGAGTCCGCTCCGGTCGCGGCGCGCGCATCGATGTATCCATGCAGGAAGCCGTCGCCAATCTTCTGTTCGGCGCGCAGTCGGCAGCGCACGTCGAGAACATCGCCCATGGGCGCGGCCCGGCTCACCTGGGC
>CANIIN010000074.1 GCA_947467405.1 Betaproteobacteria bacterium
ACATTGGAATTTTCCTGCTTCACGGGTTATGCCACGCCCCCGACGAAGCCGTGCGAAAAATGATGCACATGACGCACATTGACGGGGTGATAAACTGCAGCGGATGGAAAGCATTTTACTCTACGCACTGACTGCAGCACTGTACGCCGTGCTGGCGGTCTATCTATGGAACACGCGCTGGATACAGGGCCGCTCAACAGCACTGTCTGCAGCCGAACGCGGAGCCATGCTGGTTCCCGGGGCAATGCACTCGTACCTTCTCTGGACAGTGCTATTTGATGCGTCGGAGTTGCATTTCGGATTCGGACACGCGCTATCCGCAATGTTGTGGCTTGCCGTGACGATCTATTGGCTGGAAAACCTGTTTGTGCGAGTGGAGGGCATACAACCGCTTGTGCTCGGCCTGGCCGCAGTCTGCGCCCCGCTTCCGGCCATATTTCCCGGATTCGCCAGCCCCGCCTACGCCAATTCTCTGGAATTCCGCATGCACCTGACACTGGGCATGCTCGCGTACAGCCTGTTTACCCTTGCAGCCCTGCACGCGTTACTCATGACAGTGATCGAGAGACGCCTGCACGGGCGAAATGGCCCGGTGCACGCCGGATCGAACCGACTCACCGGCCCGTTGTTCAGCCTGCCACCGTTGCTGACCCTTGAGTCACTGTTATTCCAGATCATCGCGCTGGGTTTTGCCTTGCTCACACTGACGCTGGTCACCGGATTCATTTTCTCCGAAACGCTGTTCGGACAAGCAATCCGGTTCGACCATAAAACCTTGTTCGCCGTCATTTCATGGGGAATCTTTGCTTTGTTGCTGGCCGGCCGCTACCTTTATGGCTGGCGTGGCCGCATGGCACTGCGCTACACCCTTGCTGGATTCATATGCCTGCTCCTCGCCTATGTTGGCAGCCGATTCGTGCTGGAAGTCGTACTGCACAGATCCGTTGCATGAGCAGATCAACATGGTACGTCGAGTGATTGCGCCATCAGGCAGGTTAGACCGTCAATGCCGCCAGGCGCGCTGCGCAGTGCGGCTCCATCATGGATGACACCCCTTTAAGCTGGAAGCTGATCCTGCTTGCGCTCATGCTGGTGGTCTCGGCTTTCTTTTCGATTGCCGAGACCAGCATGATGGCGATCAACCGGTACCGGCTGAAAGCCCTGGTGCGAATGGGCCATCACGGCGCCAAACTGGCATCCGATCTTCTCGGCCGAACCGACAAGCTTCTGGGCGTCATTCTGCTCGGCAACAATCTGGTCAATGCGGCGGCTGCAACCCTGGTCGGGGTCATCACCATCGAATTCTTCGGTGACGACCGTATCGCACTGGGACTCGGAACACTGGCCGTCACCTTCCTGATCCTGGTGTTTTCCGAAATTACCCCGAAGGTCATTGGCGCCGCATATGCGGAGCGCGTGGCAGTGCCTGCGAGTTATCTCCTCGGACCACTGCTGCGAGTTCTCTACCCCATTGTCTGGTTCGTGAATCTCTTTGTATCCACGCTGTTGTTCCTGCTGCGTATCAATCCGGCATCAGGCGGCAATTCGCAGCGATTGACCATGGAAGAACTACGTTCGCTAGTACTGGATTCCGGACAATTCATGCCCAAGAAACACCAGAGCATCCTCATGAACCTGTTTGACCTCGAAGCGATCACGGTCGAGGACGTCATGACACCGCGAGCCCAGATTGAAGCCATCAACCTGAATGACCCGCTCGACGACATTACCGGCCAGTTGGCGAGCAGCTATCACACACGTCTGCCGGTATACCGGGGCGAACTGGGAAACGTGGCAGGGATCCTTCATCTCAGGCGGGTGCTTCGTCCCATGCAATCGGGCGACCTGACCGTCACCGCCCTGGAGAAGGAATTGTCAGAAGCCTATTTCGTACCGGCCAGCACCCCTGCATTCGCGCAGCTGCAGTACTTTCAGGAGAATCGACAGCGCATCGCCCTTGTCGTGGATGAATATGGTGAAGTCCAGGGACTGCTTACGCTCGAAGACATCATCGAAGAGATGATTGGCGAATTCACCACGACGGCTCCGGTCAAGGCTGGGCGCATCCAGTGGACGACCGACAACGGTCGAAAAAGCGCGCTGGTCGAAGGTGTCAGCACCCTTCGCGATATCAACAGGAAACTGGGCCTCACCTTGCCGTTGGACGGTCCGAAGACTCTCAATGGACTGCTAGTGGAGTACCTGCAGGACATTCCGGAGTCAGGCGTTTCCGTGAAGATCGCCAACGTACCCATGGAAATCGTTCAGACTCAGGATCGCGTAGTCAAGACTGTCCGGATATTCCCCCCCCGCGAGGAATCGGAGGGCAGTCCCAAATAGGCCCTGGCGGAGTCCTCTGGAAATGGTATTTTTTCACATGCTTCAAACCCTTATGCCCGAATTCTAAGACTTTACAAAAGGGCCGGCGAGATGCATCATTTCCTGATTGTCCGGACTCCGCGCGGTTGAGCGCGGCCGCGCGTCATGTCGCTTGCGCTTCGCAAGCGGACACTTTCCGCATCCAGTGCACCAGAATTTTGTAATACGCCGTCGCAGAGAGGAACACATGGCCACCGCCGCCGCCGCCGCCGCCAACAAGATCAAACAGTTCAATTTCGCCTGGGAAGGAAAGGACAAGACCGGCAAGGTCGTCAAGGGCGAAATGCGCGCGGAAGGTCAGGCCATTGTTTCGGCCACACTGCGCAGGCAGGGCATCCTGGTGGGAAAAATCAAGAAGCGAAGCTCCCGCAGCGGCGGAAGGGTTACAGAAAAGGACGTTGCCCTTTTCACTCGTCAGATGGCGACCATGATGAAGGCCGGCGTGCCACTTTTGCAGGCATTCGACATCGTGGGCAAGGGCCATAGCAATCCTGCCGTCGCCAAACTTCTTCTGGACCTGAAGACTGAAGTCGAAACAGGCTCCTCACTGGCCACCGCCTTCCGCAAGTACCCTCTGCATTTCGATGCCTTGTACTGCAACCTTGTCGGCGCAGGCGAACAGGCCGGTATTCTGGAAACCCTCCTGGACCGTCTGGCGGTCTACAAGGAAAAAACGCTGGCCATCAAATCCAAGATCAAGTCAGCACTGTTCTACCCGGTCGCCATTATCGTCGTGGCCTTCGTTATCACGGCGGTGATCATGATTTTCGTGATCCCGGCGTTCAAACAGGTCTTCACCAGCTTCGGTGCCGATCTGCCTACGCCCACCTTGGTTGTGATGGCCATATCGGACAACTTCGTCAAATACTGGTACCTGATCTTTGGCGGGATAGGTGGCGCAGTCTATACTTTCCTTGAGCTTTGGAAACGCTCGGTTCCGATGCAGATATTCATGGACCGGTTGATGCTCAAGATGCCGGTATTCGGACATCTGGTGAAAATATCGACGATTGCCCGCTGGACCCGTACTCTGTCCACGATGTTCGCGGCAGGCGTTCCGCTGGTTGAGGCACTGGACTCGGTGGGTGGTGCTTCCGGCAACTACGTCTACATCCTGGCCACCAAGGAAATCCAGAAGAAGATCAGCACCGGCACGAGCCTCACCGTGGCGATGCAGGAATCCAACGTGTTCCCGAGCATGGTGATACAGATGTGCTCAATCGGCGAGGAATCCGGCGCTCTGGACAGCATGCTGGGCAAAGTGGCGGACTTCTTCGAAGCGGAAGTCGACGATGCGGTCGACGCCCTTCAGTCGCTGATGGAACCGATGATCATGGTGGTGCTGGGCGGCCTGATCGGCGGCATGGTGATCGCCATGTATCTGCCGATATTCAAACTCGGCCAGGCCGTTTAAGTAGCAACCGTGACCAGAGAACAGTCTCTTCAGCACTCGCACGTGTCTCCATCGCATGAAGGACGTTGTCTCGCCATGCCTGCGTTGATGGCGCTCTGCGGTTTCACGATCCGATGACGCTGCTTGCGTCACTGGCGGATCCGCAGATCTTTACGGTGTTGTGCGGTTTTCTCGGCCTGGCAATTGGCAGTTTCCTGAACGTCGTGATCCATCGTCTGCCAAAAATGATGGAACGCGAATGGCAGTCCCAGTGCGCGGAACTGAAGGGGACCTCGCCGCCGGAATCAGAAAATCTGAGCCTTGCAACGCCCCGCTCGAGGTGCCCGTCTTGCGGACACGCCATCACGGCACTCGAAAACATTCCAGTGCTGTCATGGCTGTTTCTTCGCGGACGATGCTCGGCTTGCAAGAACCACATCAGTGTCCGCTATCCGGTCGTTGAATTGGTCTCGGGCATGGCGTCAGCATGGTGCGCCTACCGCTACGGACCGGGAATCGCCGCGTTCGGTGCGATGGTCTTCGTCTGGGCAATACTCGCCGCTAGCCTGATCGATTTCGACACCCAATACCTTCCCGACTCCATTACCCTACCTCTGCTATGGCTGGGACTGCTCTTGAATCTCAACGGAGCCTTCACGGACATCCGCTCAGCCGTTATCGGTGCAGCAGCTGGATACCTGTCGCTCTGGAGCGTGTACTGGTTGTTCAAGCTCGCCACAGGCAAGGACGGCATGGGCTTCGGCGATTTCAAGCTCCTTGCTGCGATCGGGGCCTGGATGGGCTGGATCATGCTGCCCATCGTCATACTGCTCTCCTCCCTGGTCGGTGCAGTGATCGGCATTTCACTTATCGTTCTGACAAAGCGCGGACGGGATGTCCCTATGCCATTCGGTCCGTACCTCGGAGCAGCCGGCGTCATCGCCCTGTTCTGGGGCAATCATCTCAACAACCTCCTTTGGTCGCGCCTATAAAATGTCATTCATAGTCGGATTGACAGGCGGAATCGGATCCGGGAAAAGCGCTGTGGGAGGCGAGTTCGAGCGCCTCGGGATTACGGTCATCGACTACGACACGATTGCGCATGAGCTGACCGCCCCCGGGGGCGGCGCGATTGCACATATCAGCCAGGCCTTCGGCCCCGAATCGATCACCCCAGAAGGGGCGATGGACCGTAAGCGAATGCGCACCCTGGCGTTCGGCGACCCCGATGCCAAACGCCGCCTGGAGAAGATTCTTCATCCCATGATCCTGGCTGAAAGTGCCCGGCGTGCCCACATGGCGATCAGCCCCTACGTCATCCTGATGAACCCGCTTCTCGTGGAGACCCTCAAGGACGACCTTCGTTTCAACCGCATCATGATCGTGGACTGCCCCGAGGAAGTTCAGGTCGAACGGGTCCTGGCGCGCGGCGGCCTTCCCGCCGACGAAGTACGTCGCATCATTACGGCTCAGGCGACGCGGGCCGCGCGATTGGCTCCCGCCACGGACGTCATCGAGAACACCGGGACAATTGCGGACATCGCCCCCAAAGTTGCGGAACTTCACGAAAAATTCCTCGCCCTGGAGAAGGCAGCCCGGAGCGCGCTGGCGCACGCGGGGGTAGGCAGCACCGCCCAGATTGGGAGAGAATCCGTCAAGCCCCCTGGCGAAACAGGCTCTCCCTTGATCTCTTACGAGTATCCGCTGACGGAACGCATTAGAACGATGCTGCGACTCGAAGCGCTGTTCGAGCGTGCGCGACATTTTCTGTCAATGTCCAATCAGCAGGAGCACCACATAGTACTGCTGACGCTCTTCGAGATCATGGAAGTAGCCAGCCGCGCTGATTTAAAGTCGGATCTGTTGCAGGAACTGGAGCGCCAGAAGCAGGTCCTGCTGTCGTTCAAGGACAATCCCGCCGTCGAGCAGGAAACGCTGTCTGCGGTTACTACTTCTGTCGAGGAAGCGTTGGCAGCACTGTTTGCCATGACTGGAAAGATCGGCCAGCATCTTCGCGAGAATGAATGGCTCATGGCCATCAAGCAGCGCACCGGCATTCCAGGTGGAGCGTGCGAGTTCGACCTGCCTTCCTATCACTACTGGCTGCACAAGAGCGCAGACGAACGCGCATCTGACATAGCCTCCTGGATTGCTCCGCTATATCCCTTGCGTGACGGCTCCGCCATTGTGCTGAAACTGCTGCGCGAAGGAGGAAAAGTCGTCCAGCACGTAGCGCGTCAAGGCACTTTCTCGCAAATGCTCGGTGGGCGGACTGCACAGATGGTTCGTATCCGTCTGCCCCGCCAGACAGGCGTCATTCCGGAAATCAGCGCAAACAAATACGCGCTGAATGTGCGATTCACGATCTTCAGCAAGGATCCGCGCCCCAAACTTGCCGAATCAGACGTATCGTTTGAACTGACTTTCTGCAACCTCTAGTCTGGTCTCATAGAACATGGTGTCAAAACTGGTAGTGAATTGCCCACGCTGTCAGGCGCCGGTCGCCTGGTCCGCAAGCGCCCCATTCAGGCCATTCTGTTCGGAACGCTGCAAGCTCATGGATCTCGGGGCCTGGGCGACGGAAAAATATCGGGTCGCCGCGCCCGACAATGCCGCCACCTCCGAGGAGCACCTCTCGGGGCAGGACGACGGGACTGAACCCTGATTTCTGCTAACTAGTACTTAACAGGCTTCCATGCGCCGCTCAACATGGCAATCCCGTGAGCACCGTGGCTTCTGGCCTCTGCAAGCCTGGCCGGCGTCATGCCACCCAGCGCGTAGACGGGCAGCGACGCCTCACGAATCATCTCCGAGAAGGCAGCCCACCCGACTGGATTGGCGTCCGGGTGCGATGCCGTCCTATTGACGGGTCCTAGCACGACAAAATCAAGACCGAGCGCTTCGGCAGCACGCAACTCCTCAATTGAATGACAGGATGCGCCGCACCATTGAACGTCAGGGCGATTGGAACTGTTCATCAGTTGCCTGGAATTGAGGTGTACACCATCCGCGCCAAGCATGTGAGCAAGGGCAATGTCGGAATTGATGAGCACGGTTGCGCCAGCCTCATGAGCGCGGGCTATCACCTGTTCGGCGAGCACTCCCAGTTCATCGCGCTCAAGACCCGGCTCTCGAATCTGAATGAGCCGAAGACCCGCGGACAATCTCCACTCCAGCGCCCGCATGAAGGCTTCGACTCCCAAGGACGAAACGGACGTGATGGCGTATTCGTCCGGCAACAGGAGGCCCTTCAGCACCGGCCCATTGGCGGGCAATGGCGGAGAGACAGAAATTCCAGCCGGAAGCTGCCAGGTCAGGTCCTGGTGCTCCTTCGCGTGAGGTTCACCAACCCAGCTCGTGGCGCGAAAAAAATGCAGCTTTACCGTAGCGTGCGGGTAGGTGAATACCTGGGTTATCCAAGGGTCCGCGTGAGTAATTTCCACGCCCAGTTCCTCAATGATCTCCCTCACCAGCGCGTCACGCGTGCTTTCACCTGGCTCGACCTTGCCTCCGGGAAACTCCCAGTAGCCCGAGTAGACCTTGCCCAAGGGCCGTTGTGCGAGCAGGACCCGCCCATCCGTCCTCACCAGCACTGCCACAGCCACATCGACGGGTGATGTCATTCTCCGAAAAGCGCCATGCTACTTCGCGGAGCGGCGTGATGCTGCCCGGCCCGCCCAATCTCGCGCGAACTGCCAGGCCACTCTCCCGGAACGGGAGCCACGCAACAAGGTCCATTGCAGCGCCTCTTCACGCCACGTTTCCTGCGGGACTTGCTTGCCTCCGAATTCCTTGAGCCAGTAGGCCGCGATATCCAGATACGCGTCCTGATCGAAGGGATAGAAGGAAACCCACAATCCGAACCGCTCAGACAGGGAGATCTTTTCCTCAGCAGTTTCACCAGGATGAATCTCGTCACCTACATATTTGGTTTCGAGATTCTCGTGCATGAACTCCGGCATGAGATGGCGCCGATTGGACGTGGCGTAGATCAACACGTTGGCCGGCGGTGCGGCAATCGACCCGTCGAGAATGGCCTTGAGCGCCTTGTATCCGGTCTCGGACGCCTCGAAGGAAAGATCATCGCAGTAAACGATGAACCGCTCCGGACGATCGGCGACCAGATCCGCGATATCGGGAAGGTCGATCAGGTCGTCCTTGTCGACTTCAATGAGCCTGAGCCCTCTGGAGGAATAGCGATCCAGGCAAGCCTTGATCAATGAACTCTTCCCCGTGCCGCGGGCACCGGTCAGCAGCACGTTGTTCGCGGGTTTTCCATCCACGAACTGCCGCGTGTTGGCATCAACCAGCTTCTTCTGCTGATCAATATCGCGCAAATCGGCGAGCCGGATGCGATGCGGTTTCTTGACGGCCTGCAACAGGCCACGCCCATTGACCCGACGCCAACGGAAGGCCATGGCCTTCCAATCGACATCTGGACTCGGCGCGGGAAGAAAGCCTTCCAACCGGGCGAGCAATCCCTCTGCGCGCTTCAGCAGCTTTTCGATTTCACTCAATTTGAGAACCCGGATGGAGGAAAAATTTAGATGAGATCAGCGTTGCGCGCCGTCAAGTGCGGTACTCGGCATTGATCTTCACATAGTCATACGAAAAATCGCAGGTCCACACCGTGGCATTGGCGGCGCCTCTGCCCAGTCTGACGCGCATACTGATTTCGGCGGCCTTCATGGCACGCGCTCCGTCCTCTTCGCGATAGCTGGCGGCACGCTCGCCGGATTCGATGACCTTTACATCATCGAGATAAAGATCCACCTTCGAGACATCGAAATCGGTGACGCCAGCATTGCCGATCGCCATGAGCAGACGCCCCAGATTGGGATCCGAAGCAAAGAAAGCCGTCTTGACCAGAGGCGAATTGGCGATGCGTTTCGCCACCCTTGCCGCCTCTTTGACGCTGCCGGCCGACTCGACGGAGACCGTGATGAATTTGGTCGCCCCCTCGCCATCCCGCGCAATCGACTGTGCCAGCACCGTGGCAACTTCCACTACGGCCTTTCTCAGATCCGCATAGTCCGGCGAATCGACGGCAGCGATTTGATTGTTCTTCGCAGCGCCGGTCGCAGCCAGCACAAACGAATCATTGGTCGACGTATCGCCATCGACCGTGACGCAGTTGAAGGACACGTCCGCCACGTCGCGAACAAGGTGTTGCAGAACCGGAGCCGACACCGCCGCGTCCGTTGCAATGAAGGCCAGCATGGTTGCCATATTGGGCTCAAGCATGCCCACGCCCTTGGCGATCCCCGTCACCGTCACACGCTTGCCCGCAACCATGGCGCTGGCCGAGGCTCCCTTCGGCACCGTATCCGTGGTCATGATGGCAGCGGCAGCATCGGCCCAGTTCGCCGCAGCCAGGCTTTGTACACAACGGGGCAGCGCCGCCTCGATCTTTCCCACGGGCAATTCCTCGAGAATGACCCCGGTGGAGAATGGCAACACGTCGGTGGACTGGCAGCCGATCGCCT
>CANIIN010000075.1 GCA_947467405.1 Betaproteobacteria bacterium
ACAATTTCCACCGGTCCCGGCGTGGCTAGCGAGGCTGCGGCTACCGCTACCGCCGACAATACGACCTCCAATGTTTTATCGCCAGTCGACTCGAAGATAGCTGCCCCCGCTGGCGGACTCACGCCGACCTCATGGCTGACCGGAGGAGCTCAATCCGAAAATAAAGCCCCTGCACAGCCTTTCAATACTGCCGCGGAGCTCTTTACATATAACAACAAGACCGATCAAGCCGCGACGGCTGCAGTGAACGCCAAGCCTGCTCTCTTGAGTGTGAATCTGGCACAGAAAACAGGGCAGCCTCCCGGTTCAAATGAGAGCATCCCAAACGGAGGCTCCTCGTCGACCATAGCGGCAAGCCAAAATGGTTTGGCTCAAGGGGCTAAAGATGCCCCCCCCGCACTGCCGTCCCCTCTGGCGCCCCCCAGTGCGCGCCAGGCGCCAGGGCTTGAGGGCTCAATGCCTGGGAGTTCGATGGGCGGACTTCCTGCAGAGACCGGAAAAATGCTCCTTGATCCTGATCGGTTCGGAAGGGGGAATGGTACGGTCCCAATGACGATCACGGGCATGTCGCCCGACAGCGTGGGGGCAGAAATATCGGCCTCCGTCGCGGCAAATCTATCCGAACCTGTGCAAGACGCTGCTGCTGCTGCAACGGCCGAAACCGCCAACTCGGTTTTCGGCAAACAATCCGGAAAGGAATTGCCCTTGAAAAAGCCCCCCTCCGGCCAAGCCCTGTCTGCCACGGAATCGGAATCTCCCCCTATCGCTGCTGGTAAAAACCCGCGCAATTCCGACATATTTCTTTCCAGCCTAGAAATCAACCAATCTGCTGCCGCAGAGGGATGGCAATCTGATTCCGAACTGCCCCTGGCTGGGCGCTCGTCGAGCGACGTTTCAACTGTCCCGGGTCACTCTCCACCTAACGAACTGCTCCACACAACATCATCAGGGGCAGTGGCAACGCAAAGAATCGATATTGCAACCAATCCCGGCATCAGTCCAGAGACCATCCAGGATGCAGCGTTCCGACGAAGCGAACAGTACCAATTGCTTTCTGACCGGGTGTCGGCAGCGGTAGGCCAGAGAATCTCGGCCGAAGTAGCTAAAGGAACATGGCAACTCGATATTCAGTTACACCCCGCACATCTTGGAAGGATCGACATTCGACTCGGCCGCAGAGCCGGCGGACACATCGATGCAGAATTCAATGCTTCCGAATCGAGCACAAAGGATTTGCTGGCCGCAGGTCTACCCAAACTCAAGGAAATCCTGGCTTCGGCCGGGCTTGAACTGAACTCCTTGAACATCAGCGGGGACAGTGCCGCCCGCAAGGAAAATGGCACCTCCAGCAAACAAGGCAGCGCCCAAAGCAGCGCTTTGCCATCCCCGTCGGAAAGCACGACCGCTCCGACCCAAAGTAGCCGCGCCAACTACATCCGCGCCGACGGACTGGATGTCACCATCTGAATCGGATGACATCAGGCACGGGTATTGCTTTATCTCCTTGGAGTTCAAATAACCGCCTCAACCGTCAACAAAATGACATCTTTGGTATTTACGGTTCATTTTGTAATTATGTTCCAAATCGATTAAATGCTTATAATGCAATGATCATTACACCTCATTGTTATTAAAGACATTATTCCATCCATTCTATAAGTTCCAACTGACACCATGTCTGACGAAAAAGCAGCCGAAGCACCAGAGGAAAAGAAAAAGAACCCGATGATCAAGATAATTATCTTGGTAGTCGTGTTCCTGGTGGTCGTTTCACTAGCCGTCGTCGGGACACTCTTTGCGACCGGCGCATTCTCAAAGAAACCGGTTGATGCCGAGCAATCAGCGGGAGATGAGGAAAATGCCGATGCCGGGCACGGTGCACCTGCAGAGCACGGCAAACCTGCGGAACATGGCGACTCAGGTGGCCATGGCAAGCCAGCGGAAAAAGCCAAGGCTGAAGGCCACGGCAAGTCCGATGGACATGGTGACAAGGAAAAGAAGGGCGCTTCCAAACCGGGGGACCCACTCAAAAAACAAATTCCCAAGGACGCTCAGGCGCGCTTCGAAAAGAGCTACATGGAGCTTGACGAAAAGAAGGCACTTGTCGCGAACGTAGCAGGATCCCGAAAGGTCATGCAGACCTCGCTGTCGCTGATGACTCAATATGACGACAGGGTATTCCAGAACGTGGAAAAACACCGCGCCGCCCTGCGCTCCGTGGCGCTGGATGTATTGCGACAAGTCACGGAGGCCGATCTGGCAAAACCGGACTTCCGTGCAGATCTGGCCAAACAACTACGTGACAAGATCAATGCGGAATTGGTCAGACTTGAAAACTTCGGCGGCATCGAGGAAATATTTTTCACAGAGTTCGTTTACCAGTAACCCCAACTAACAAACAATTAATCCAAAAAAGAACCAACAAGATGAGGGAATCCACCAATCTGCTGAGCCAGGAAGAAATTGACGCCCTCGCAACGGGCATCAGTGATGGAAGCATTCCCGTCGACACCGGCTACAACACCGCAGCCAACATTCGCAAGCATGACCTGACCAACGAGGATAGTTCCTTGGGGGTTAACGTCACGTCTCTTGACATGATCAATGAGCGCTTCATCCGCTTGTTCCGGCTCGCGCTCCTGGACGTCCTGCGCACCAGCCCAAGAATCACCCCAGCCCGAGTTCAACTGATCAAATTCGGCGATTACATGAAGGACTTGAGCCCCCCGCTTTCGGTGAATGTGATCCGCATGAACCCGCTGCGCGGCAACGCAATGGTTCTCATCGATCCTAACGTCATTTTTAATTCACTCGACAATTTCTTCGGGGGATTCGGTCGCGGCATAGGTACATTGCCACCCGGTCGGCTGTTTACCCCGACCGAGACGCGCGTCATTGGCATCATACTGGACGTCTTCTTCACTTCACTCAAAGAAGCATGGTCACCGCTCCTCAGTCTCGACTTTGAAACAGTCAGCTCAGAAATAAACCCCCACTTTGCACAAATTGCCGACGAGAATGATCTGGTTATCGTCAATCACTTTGATGCCGAATGTGGAGACAACAAGGGGTTCCTTGATGTCGTATACCCCTATTCCGCACTCAAACCGATCCGCGAGTTGCTCAGAAACCGCGTCGCCTCTTCCGATGGCGATCAGGAATCTGAACAACGTTGGCAAGACGAATTGACTTCCGCCGTCGGTGATTCAAAGCTGGAAATGCGGGTGATCATCGGAAGTATCAAAACGACACTGGGCCAGATCGACTCGATCAAGGAAGGTGACCTGCTGTACTTCAGGAAAACCGAATATGCGCGAGTCAATATCCAGGACATTCCTGTTTTCGATGCGCGCGTGGGAGCATCCGGACCCATTGTGGCGATCAAGATTGA
The DNA here is from genome assembly GCA_947467405.1 of Betaproteobacteria bacterium. Classification (GTDB taxonomy): domain Bacteria; phylum Pseudomonadota; class Gammaproteobacteria; order Burkholderiales; family SG8-39; genus CAIYPG01. The sequence goes on from CANIIN010000075.1 coordinate 3,392, forward strand.
AAAAATTCTAGAAGAATCCGAATAGATCTGAAGGACAGGAAAATGACAGACACCAATACAGAAGAATCACCATCGGCCGGATTGGCAGCGCATCAATCAACCAATCCCACAGCGGCCGGCAATTCGCTTGATGCCGCATTGATCAAGAATATTCCAGTCACCATTTCGGTTGAAGTTGGAAGATCAGTACTCAAGATCAGTGATCTGCTGCGACTCGCCCAAGGCAGCGTTGTTGAACTGGATCGAATCGCAGGGGAACCCATCGACCTGCTCGTTCATGACACGGTCGTCGCCCAAGGTGAGGTAGTGCTGGTCAACGACCGGTACGGGATTCGCCTGACGAGGGTTGTCACGGCGGCTGAACGACTGAAGAACCTCTGAACTCGTGAAGCCTTCATCCCCACTTGGCGTCAGCGACTGGATTTCCTTTGCCGGAAGCTTTCTGCTGGTTCTGTGCATCATCGCAGCTCTTTACTATGTACTGAAGCGGATCGGCAACGGCGGGCTGCCAGGCCGCAGTGTACGGCAGCTTCAGCTGGTGGAAAGCCATGCATTGGGAAACAGGCAAAGAATCGTTCTGATTCGAGCCAAGGATCGGGAAATCCTTCTGGGAATAACATTGCAGCAGATCTCGCCTCTGGCTACGTGGCCAATTAATGAAGACTCCGACCAGGAAAGTATCGCCACACAGGCATCCGGCACGGACATGGAAGTCACCAGCGGCGCCGCGCTGAAACGCATGCTGGGCAGGTTCCAACGCAACGAGGCCGGAAAATAATGAAAATCCGTCTCCTGGTGATCATTGCGCTGATTGCCATATCCTCTGGCGCACAGGCTGAGGGCATTCCGGTTCTGAACGTCGTCAGCGACGGCAGTCAGGGATCAAGATACAGCGTGACGATGGAACTACTCGCGCTGATGAGCATGCTGACCTTGTTGCCGTCACTGCTCCTCATGATGACGCCGTTCATTCGCATCATCATCGTGATGTCACTACTGAGGCAAGCGTTGGGAACGGGACAGACACCGCCGAATCAGGTGTTGGTTGGCCTTTCTCTGTTTCTGAGCTTCTTCATTATGTCTCCGGTACTGAATACCGTTTACGAACAGGCTGTTCTTCCCTACATGAACAACAGCATGCCTATTGACAAGGCCCTGTCCGCCGCCGAAATACCGATACGCGGCTTCATGCTGAATCAAACAAGACAGGAAGATATCTCCGCATTCATGCAGATTGCGGGGAATACGCAAGCTGCCGACTCCAAGTCGGTGCCATTTTCGACACTGGTGCCGGCCTTCATTACATCCGAGCTGAAGAGCGCCTTCACCATCGGCTTTCTGATCTACATACCTTTTGTGGTGATTGACTTGATCGTGGCGAGCGTCTTGATGTCACTGGGCATGATGATGCTGTCACCCATGATGATCTCCATGCCGTTCAAACTCATGCTGTTCGTTCTGGTTGATGGCTGGAGCCTGACCATGGGTTCACTGGCGTCCAGCTTCGTAATGCGCTAGCCAGAAAGACCAACTTCATGGATACCGCAGCCGTCGTTGATATCGCGAGAGAAGCACTTTGGGTCACTCTTCTTGTTTCCGCGCCATTGCTTGGAGTCGCACTGGTCATTGGACTGCTGGTCGGCGTGGTTCAGGCGGCCACCTCCATCAATGAAGCAACCTTGAGCTTCATTCCGAAGTTGATCGCGATGGCGTTGGCAATCGTGATCTTCGGCAATTGGCAACTCAGCGTGCTGGAGGACTTCATCCGGGCTGTCTTTCACCGCATTCCGGCATTGTTTTCCTGACGCATTGCGCCGACCGAAAGCAGCATAAAAATCATGACAATTCTTGCGGCGGACATTATCGCGAAGTTCTATGCTTTCATGTGGCCGCTGGCGCGCATTACTGCTGCGTTGATGACCGTACCCGTGTTGTCGGTCGAGGCTGGCAACGCGAGAATCCGCCTCACGCTCAGCCTGGCGCTGACGGCGCTGGTGTTTCCCATGTTTCAGTGGCCGACGATCGACCCGATGACGTCAAGAGGCCTCGTGACGCTGTTCAACGAAATTGCCATCGGAGTCATCACCGGGCTGACTCTTCAGGTGATTACAAGCGCCTTGCTGGTAGCCGGACAATCCATTTCGGCCTCGATGGGACTTTCCATCGCCAACCTGCTTGACCCCAATTTTGGAAACGTTCCAGTCATCGCTCAATTTCTGCTGATCATGGGGACGCTGATTTTTCTGGGCATCGGAGGGCACATCCTTCTGGTCTCAATCATTTTCGACAGCTTCCGAATGCTTCCTGTGGGAGAGTCGCTGATCGGACTCAACGCGGTCCGGAACCTGCTTGCCTGGAGTTCGATGATTTTCCTTGGATCATTGATGATTGCCTTGCCCGTCATGGCAACCTTGGTGATGATAAACGTCGGACTTGGCGTGGTGACCAGAGCAGCGCCCAGTCTGAACATTTTCGCGGTGGGTTTTCCGGCCATGATCATCGCTGGATTTCTGATTCTTTACATCTCACTGGGTTCCGCCGGAAACAGAATCCAGTGGCTATGGATGCAGGGCTTCTCCAGAGTTCGTGAAATCCTGGGAGCGGGCTGATGAGTGACGAGAGTTCGGCCGAAGACCGCAGCGAAGAACCCACAGCGAGGCGACTGCAGAAGGCACGTGAGGACGGGGAGTCAGCACGTTCAAACGAAGTTACTGCCGCAGCGGTCATGATCGCGGCCGCATCCTACCTGATGCTTTATGGCGGTAGCCTGGTAACAGACCTGAGAACCCTTTTTGCCGCCGGATTCATCTTCGATCAGGGAGTCATGACGGCCGGAAAAACACTTCCAGCGGTCATGGCCGAACACATTGGACGAGGTTATCTGGCCATCTTGCCACTGCTTCTAGTGACCCTTTTTGCAGCGGTCGCCGCATCCGGCATCACTGGTGGCTACCTTTTTTCGATGAAGTCAGCCGCTCCAAAAATGGGGAAATTGAGCCCCCTTGCCGGACTGAAGCGCATGATCGGCATGAGGACTGTAGTCGAGCTGTGCAAAACAATACTGAAATTTTCCATTGTTGCATCGGTTGTGACTTGGGTTGTGAACGACAATATCGTGCCCCTCCTGCAACTTGGCAGCATGAATATTGAGCCGGCCGCTGCGGCCACCGGATCCATGATCGTCAAGGCGACCCTGATCATCACGCTATCCTTTGTGCTGATCGGCATCATTGATTCACTTTACCAGCGGCATGAATTTACCAAGCGCATGCGGATGAGTAAGCAGGAAATCCGCGATGAAATGAAAGATATCGAAGGCCGACCGGAAGTACGTGCGCAAATCAGGCGCAGACAGCGTGAAATGGCAACGTCGCAAATGATGGATCGAATCAAGGATGCCGATGTCGTGATCACCAACCCTGAGCACTTCGCCGTGGCTCTGGCTTATGATCCAAGCAAGAACGGTGCTCCGATCTTGCTCGCGAAGGGAGTTGATTCAATTGCGTTCGGAATTATTCAGGCGGCAAAAAAGGCTGGGGTCCATACCTTCCAAGCCCCTCCCCTGGCGCGCGCGCTCTACTTCACGACGAAAATCAACCAGCCGATACATGAAAAACTGTACTTCGCAGTGGCTCAGGTCATTGCTTACGTATTCGGCCTAAACAGTTTCCAGCCAGGCACTGGTGAACTGCGCAAGCCGGTTGTCGATGTGCCAAGCTCGGTTCGTTTCGATCAGAACGGCAATCTGGAAAAGGAAGGACTTGGCAGATGACTTCCATGCGAAAGGACATGAATAACGCCTTGGCCCAGAATCCACAAGATACGGGTTTATTTCTTCGAGAAGCCGACAGTGCCCTTTGTGACAGCTTCTGCGAACGGATCGTCAAGGATGGGCTGAACCTGGCTATTGTCGGAGCCAATGACGCCATTGTCGACCACTACTGCAGCATGCTGGTCAAACGGTTGCGGACATTGCCGGATGTCAGGCTGGAGGTCTACTCCACGACCGACACGGAAGCACTTCTCGACAGCTTCAACACTATCTTGGCATCCTTGTCCACCGCGGAAGCAATAGGGGGACGCAATACGTCAGCGCCCTTGCGAATTCTCATTGCATCGGACGCCGATCATATAAACCCGGTGCAAGGTCGGTTGCTCGCACGACTGGTTAGCAACTTCCCGGGAGCGAATACACAACTTATCCTGTTGCAAACAGATTCTGCAGGCGACAAGCCGATGAGCATACTGGGCAACAGATTGCTTCACTGGCTGGTACCGATGCCCTCCCCTGATGAAGCAAGAAAAATGCTTGCGATCGCTCGTCACACAGGACGCGAACCTGATGCAACGAAACTGTTAAACAAGATCAATCCACTACTGCTTCAGGAACCTGCCAGGCAATCGACCTTGCCGGAGGCAACTGACATCGGGGAAATCAATTCTGATAGGCAGACCGCTGGGAAATTCGAGGTCGATGCAAGTGACGAAGCTGCGCCAGGAAAAAAGCGATCGGCGTTTTCCCGCGCGCTGCTGTGGGGAATAATGGTCATCACCGCTGCTTTAGTGGTTTCAGGGTTGTTTCCTCGGCAGTATGGCGCCATACGGAGCGCCCTAATCGGACAGGACCCCGTAAAAACCGAGAATCAACCTCCCAAAGTAGAGCTCAGCCAGCTTTCACCACCCAGCGAACTGCAGGTCAAGGAAAAGATACAGACGAGTGCTCCCTCGTCTCCGGCATCTGTTCCAGCGTTGGACCCCAATACGACAACGGCGGCACCGGAAACGAGCAGCGACCTGTCGGGAGCCAATCAAGTTTCCGGCAAGCAGCAGTACAAATTCCCTGCACCTCTCCTGCCTCCGTATACAAAGTCCGCAACTGCAATCGAAAAACCGCCTGCTCCTCCTCTCAATACGCCACAACCGGTTGCGACTGCACCCATTGCACCTTCAGTGACGCCTGGCACACCATCTGGAAAGATTCGTTTTGCCCCTGAAGGAGAGGCGCCGGTACAGCCTGGGAAAACCACTGTGTCTGCATTGGGCAAAGCGTCTCCCGAAAGGCCTGCAACTATCCGAATCGACGCATCGCCAATGCAATCGCTTCAAGCGCGTTCAGAACCTTCCGCTGCCATCCCTCGTCAGCTTCAAAATCAACCGCAAGGCGACAAAGGCTCAAGCGAGGCAGTCAGCAGAGTCCGTGCCGCGCCAAGGAAACAGTTTTTTGTCCAGCATATTGCGCTGAATTCCTACTCTGAAGCACAGGACTGGCGAATCGCCACGCCCGTCCTGTCCGGGTCCTTGATTGTTCCAGTCGTTTCGCGCCCGGCTGGCACGATCAAGTTTGCCGTTGTATCAGGCCCCTTTTCAACCTCGCAGGATGCCTTGGCTTTTTCTCGTGGCCAGGGCGTTCCGACCGAGCACTGGCTACGCAGCGCAGGATCGCTGACTGATGCTCTTGCTCCGACAAACTGAAGATCGGTGAATCCGATGAATGAATCAAAGGACGGCATTGAAAAACCCGACCATCATGAACCCACGCTCATAAAGAGCCGTGCGCCGCATGTGGTCAGCTTCAATGAGAAAACAGGGAAGGCCGCGAGGCCATCACATATTGAAGCCTCACAGGAAACTGGCCAAGATGCCCACCATGCGAACCCGCCTGGTCATCTCAATGACGAAACGCGGCTCCATAAAGAGGAAATCCCTCGCGCCGAAGTCCAGACTGCGCCCCTGGCGTTATTTCCATCGGAGGGTGAGACCCAACCATCACCTCCGGTTCGCCCCGAACAGTTGAGTCGGGTAACTGCTGATGCAAACACCATTGTTCCAGAACAAAGCGATCAG
>CANIIN010000076.1 GCA_947467405.1 Betaproteobacteria bacterium
GGCGGCATGCCGCAGATGCGCCAGGTGCGATACGGCGCGCACAACGCTTCGCGACGCACCACCTGATAGCCGGCCAGATCGGCTTCAGCGAGATCGCCGGGACTGAACGCGGAGTGCACCGCTTCGACCATGTCACGCGCGATCTCGCCGCGATAGAAGGCCGGTGAGCCTTCGCTGGCAATGCGGCGCAGCACCGCAGCCAGGCGCGGATTGAACAGCCGCTCGCCAACCTGCTTGGGGCGGCCCTCGGCGTGATAGAAGAACGCGCGCGCCGCCGGATTCCTGGCCAGCAGCGGATCGCCCGCAATCAGCGAGGCGAGGCGCGGCGAGATCGGAAAGCCATCCGACGCCGCGCGGATGGCCGGTTCAAGCAACCGCGCCCAGGGCAGTTTGCCCGATTCGCGGTGCGCCGCTTCCAGCATGGCCACCAGTCCGGGTACGCCCACCGACAGGCCCGATCCGATCGCGTCGACAAATCGCATCGGTCGTTCGCCCTGTGTGGTGACGGTCATGAAGCGTTCGGCACGCGCCGCGGCGGGAGCAGTCTCGCGACCGTCCCAGGCGGTCATGCGTCGTGACGCGCGCTCGTAGTGCAGCAGGAAGCCGCCGCCGCCGATTCCCGAGGATTGCGGCTCGACCACGTTCAGCACGAAGGCGGCGGCAATGGCGGCATCCATGGCTGTGCCGCCCTGGCGCAGCACGTCGCGCCCGGCCTGGGCGGCCAGCGGATGGGCAGCCACGATGAGATGACGACGCGCACTGACAACCGTCTTGTCCTGGCGGCCGCTGGATGCTTCGGGCGCGTCGGTCGTGGCGCCCGTGGACGCCCGCTGCGCCAGCGCAAGTGGCGCCGCGACGCCAGTCAGGCTGACGATGACGGCGCCGGATGCCAGCAGGCGTTGCAGGAATGGTAAGAACTTCATGGTTTTCCGCGATAGGTGGTGCGGTCGGTGGCGATTCGCCGCGCCGTGGCGCCCATGCGCCGCAGCGGTACCGCCAGGTGGTGCGGGATGAACCGCGAATGAAGGGCGGTTCAGCGCGCGTTCAGTGCTGCAGGATCTTGGACAGGAACTGCACCGCCCGCTCCGAGCGCGGTTTGCCGAAGAAATCATCCTTGGTCGCGTCCTCGACGATCTCGCCCTTGTCCATGAAGATCACGCGATGCGCAACCTTGCGCGCGAAGCCCATCTCGTGGGTCACGCACATCATGGTCATGCCTTCCTGCGCCAGTTGCACCATGACGTCCAGCACCTCGTTGATCATTTCGGGATCGAGCGCCGAGGTGGGTTCGTCGAACAGCATGCACATCGGATCCATGGCCAGGGCGCGCGCAATGGCCACGCGCTGCTGCTGCCCGCCGGAGAGTTGCCCCGGAAACTTGTCGGCGTGCGCCGTCAGACCCACGCGCTCGAGCAGCGCGAGGCCCTTGTCGCGCGCCGCCTCGGCGCTGCGGTTCAGCACCTTCACCTGCGCCAGCGTGAGGTTCTCGATGATGGAGAGATGCGGGAACAGTTCGAAATGCTGGAACACCATGCCGACCTTGGAGCGCAGGCGCGGCAGGTCGGTGCCGGCTGCGCCCACCGAGGTGCCGTCGATGACGACTTCGCCTTCCTGGAAGGGTTCCAGCGCATTCACGCACTTGATCAGCGTCGATTTGCCGGAGCCGGACGGGCCGCAGACCACGACGACCTCACCTTTCTTCACGCTGGTGCTGCACTTCGTGAGGACTTGAAACGATCCGTACCACTTGCTGACGTTCTTGATCTCGATCATCGGGGAATACCTTCGGTGATATTGGCGGATTAACGAATGATGGCGATTCGGGTCTGCAGCTTCTTCACGACAGACGACAGCGAGAAGCAGATCACGAAATACACCACGGCGGCGAGCAGGTAGGCCTCCACCGGGCGGTTGAAGTTCTTGCCGGCCACTTCGAAGCCCTTCAGCAGATCGTAGGCGCCGATGGCATAGACCAGCGAAGTGTCCTGGAACAGGATGATGGTCTGTGTGAGCAGCACCGGCAGCATGTTGCGGAACGCCTGCGGCAGCACGATGAGGCGCATGGTCTGGCCGTAGGTGAGGCCGAGCGCATAACCGGCGTAGACCTGTCCGCGCGCCACCGACTGGATGCCGGCGCGCATGATCTCCGAGTAATACGCCGCCTCGAACAGCGTGAAGGTGATGATGGCCGAGAGTTCCGCGCCCATGGAGCGTCCGATCAGGAGCGGGATCAGCAGGAAGAACCACAGGATCACCATCACCAGCGGGATCGAGCGCATGGTGTTCACGTAGGTGGCGGCGGGCAGCGCCAGCCACGGGCGGCCGGACAGGCGGCACAGTGCCAGCGCCGTACCGAACACGATGCCGCCGGCCATGGCGATCAGCGTGAGCTGGATGCTGAAATAGAACCCCTTGGCCAGGAAGTTGCTGACCAGTTCCCAGTTGAAGAACGACAGGTCGAGATTGCCGATCATCGGTCACCTCCGACATAGCCGGGAACGCGCACGCGCTTCTCGATCAGGGCCATGAGCCGGTTGATGGTCATGGCGGTGATGATGTACAGCGTGGTGACGGCCAGGTAGACCTCGACGCCGCGCGAGGTTTCCTCCTGCGCCTGCATGGCGAACAGCGTGAGTTCGGAAATGCTCACGGCGAAAGCCACCGAGGAGTTCTTGATGATGTTCATCGCTTCCGACGTGAGCGGCGGGATGACGATGCGGAACGCCATCGGCAGCAGCACGTAGCGGTAGGTCTGTGCGGTGGTCAAGCCCAATGCCATGCCGGCATGGCGCTGGCCATGCGGCAGCGACTGGATGCCGGCGCGCACCTGCTCGGCCACGCGCGACGAGGTGAACAGGCCCAGCCCGAACACCACCAGCACGAAGCTCGGCACATCGCGAAGCGGCGGGATCAGCGAGGGGATGACGTGGTACCAGAGGAATATCTGCACCAGCAGCGGAATGTTGCGGAACAGTTCCACCCAGGCGTTGGCCAGGCGCGCGACCCAGGTTACCTGCATGGTGCGCAAGGTGCCGACGACGGAGCCCAGCAGCAGCGCCAGTACCCACGCGCAACCGGCCACTGCCAGCGTCCAGCCCCAGGCCGAGAACAGCCAGCTGAGGTAGGTGGTCTCGCCGTCCCCGATGTCACGCAGGAAGAATCCCCATTCGAGATGCATGTTCAGGCGTAGTCCTCTTGCCGGTCAGATTCGGGTGGCTGGATCAGTCGGATATTGGTGCAAAGGCGGATAAAAAAACGCGCCCGTGAGGCGGGGCGCGTTTTTCGGTCCGTTCGCAGAATGGTGCCGTTTACTTGGCTGCGTAAGATTCCATCGGGTTGTCGTTCGGGTCCTTGAGCAGTCCCTTCAGGGTGGCGCCCATGACCAGATTCACCGTAGTGTTCTTCGGCGGGATGGGTGACAGGAACCACTTCTTGTACAGCTTGTCGAGTTCGCCCGAATCCATCAGACCGCGGATGGTGATGTCGACGATGCGCTTCATGCCCGGATCGTCCTTGCGGATCATGATGGCGATGGGCTCGACAGACAGGGTTTCGCCGACGATCTTGAAGTCCTTCGGGTTCTTGGCGTTGGCGATCAGGCCAGCCAACAGGTTGTCGTCCATGACAAAAGCGTCGGCGCGGCCGGATTCCAGCAGCAGGAAGGAGTCGGCGTGGTCCTTGCCGAACACTTCCTTGAAGGACACTTTCTCGGCGTTCTTGTGCTTGCGGATGTGTTGCACCGACGTCGTGCCGGTGGTCGTGGCGACGGTCTTGCCGTTCAGTTGCGAGATCTTGGTGAGGCCGGAGTTGGCCTTCACCGCCATGCGCACTTCGGTGACGTAGGTGGTCAGGCCGAAGGACACGTCCTTCTGGCGCGTGGCGTTGTTGGTGGTGGAGCCGCACTCCAGGTCCACCGTGCCGTTTTGCGTCAGGGGGATGCGGTTTTGCGAAGTCACCGGTGTGTACTTGACCGTGACCGGCTTGCCGACGGTCTTCTTGATGTTCTCGATGATGGCGTGGCATATGTCGATGTGGTATCCGGCGAACTGGCCGTTGCCCAGCGTGAACGACAGCGGCGAGGACGATTCGCGCACACCCATGGTGATTTCACCGCTGTCCTGCACCTTCTTCAGCGTGGTTTGCGCCAGGACCGGCGCAGACAGTGTGGCACCGAGGATGATGGCCGACAGGGTGGCCGACAGGGTGGCCGACAGCGAGATGGTTTTCTTCATGGTTCCCTCAACGAGATGAATGCAGGTGATGGGTGGGAAGCTGGGCTCGGCCAGAGTCCGATTCGCCCCGGGGTCAGACAGATTCCAGCTTCGATGGAGACCATTCTACGCAGGGGCCGGTGGCTTGTACAAGCACTGCGGCGCCGGCACACCGGCGGCATCCGACACGGCTGTTCTTGAGATAGGTTCTAGAATGCGGGGTGCCGGCGATTCTGCGGCAGGGGTCGTTGCCTGCCAGAAACGTTTGTTCGGGATAGACGAGAATTATTCATGGGTGTTTTCGGGATGAATTGTGATGTGTAGTGATGCGTAGTGACGAAGATTTGGTGGCCGACTGGGTCAGTTCGCTGCATGTCGAGCAGGTTGCCGACAACAGCTTCATTTCGCCATCCAATGGCAAGGACATGCGACGCTGGGGGGCCAGTTACATGGGCCAGTCGCTGTTTGCGGCGGCCCGGACCTCTGCCTTGCAGCAGCCGATGTCGATGCAGGTCGTGTTTCTGCGCGCGGCGACCTGGTCGCAGCCGCTGCGCCTCGAGGTCGAACGCTTGCGCGACGGCCGGCGACTGGTGACGCGCTGCGTGCGCTGCTTCCAGAACGACAAGGCGGTCGGCATCTGCACGCTGACCTTTGGCGAGACACCCGGCCATCTCGGGCATGCGCCGACGCGGCCGGACATGCCCGCGCCGGAGGGCCTGGGCGACTGGTGGCAGGAACTGGGCGAGCATTACGCGGCCGGTCTGGGCAAGCGGCGTTCGGTGTGGGATCTGCGCTCCGTCGGGACGTTGAACAAGAGTCAACCGCCGGCGCAGGGGGAGCTGCCCTGGCGCCGCACCTGGTGCCATCCGCGCGCCCGCCTGCCGGATGATCCCCTGGTGCACGCCGCAGCCATCCTCGCTGTCAGTGACACCGCGCTCACCGCCACCGTCGGGCTGGCGTATCCGAAGACACGTCCGACCAGCCTCGATCACGCCTTCTGGTGGCATGGCGAAACGCGCTTCGACGACTGGCTGCTGTACGCCACGGAGAGTCCGATGGGCCAGGGCTCGCGCGCACTGATCCATGGCGCCTTTTATGCTCGGGACGGTCGACGCTTGGCGTCCGTCACGCAGGAATGCATGGTGCCGGACAAGCCGTCGGAGGTGTAGCCGCAGCACCGCGATTGCATTGATGGCGGTTGGCGCTTTTCAGGCCTATTCCCTCGCGCATTGACGCGAATTCGATCCCGAAAATGGAAACGCCCCGGATGACCAGTTGCCTGGTGTCCGGGGCGCTGTGCTGCAGAACTACTTCGGCACGAGGCCGATGCGTAGCCCTAGGCGGTCTTCCTCTTCAAGCTCAAACGGATGGATCCGACTCGGGCCTTGCCATACTCGCATTGGCCTGCTGTGCCTTGATGGTCACTCACGGATCACCTCCTTTCCAAGTTGGGGAGATGCCAGTCTAGCAGAGCCTTTTTTTCGCGCAAGACCGTCAGTATCTGATCCATCTTGGTGCGCGCGCCCTGTTTTCAGTTCAATTTCCGGTGAACTTCGGCGGGCGGCCTTCCGCGAACGCCTTCATGCCTTCGATGCGGTCGGTGGTCGTGGAGTTCATGGTCTGGCCGGCTGTTTCCTCGTTGAACATGCCCATGAGGTCGGAATCCAGCGAGCGCCGGTACAGGCGCTTGGTCAGGCCCAGCGTGCGCGTGGGACCCTGCGCCAGGCGCGTGGCCAGTTCCATGGCCGTCGCCATGACCTGATCCTTTGGCGCCAGGCGGTTGATGATGCCCCAGGAATGCAGCGTCTCGGTGGTGACCGGATCGCTCAGCAGCGCCAGTTCGTTCAGACGGTGGAAGGGAATGATGCGCGGCAGGAAATAGGTGTCGCCGGCGTGCGGAATCATGCCGCGGCGCGTGAACACGTGCGTCCAGCGCGTACCTTCGGCGGCCACCACCAGGTCGGCCAGCAACGCCATCATCCAGCCGATGCCGGCGACCGTGCCGTTGACGGCGCTGACGACGGGCTTGTCCAGTTCCCACATGTCGCGGAACAACTGGATGAAAGGCATCGACAGCCAGCGGTAGTCCATGGTTGTGATGTTCGCGGTGCGCGCGGCCGCGTCCGGCTTGGCCGAGATGTCGCCGCCGGTGCAGTACTGCTTGCCGGTTCCGGTGATGATGACGGCCCGAATGGTCGGATCGGTCTGCGCCGCCACGAAGAAAGCGCTCATGGCTTCGGCCGTGACGTCGTCGATCAGGTTGCCCCTTGAGGGGCGGTTGAGCGTGACCACGGCGACGTCGCCTTCGCGCGTGATGAGAATGCCTTCCTTGTTGTCCATCTGGGTTTCCTCCTTGACAGGTATGCAGAGATCGATGCCGGCACGCTGGATCGCGAGAGCCGAATCGCTACATGTTAAGCGATGGTTCGCTGTCATGCTCGGCTGCTCTCCCGCTGTCGGTTGGCGCACGCCTGACGTCGAGCCGGTGCCGCTACAATGTGCGCATGAGCGAATCGCAAAAAAGTCATCATTCGGGCTTGGAACCACTGCCGGCTGAGGCTCCCTGCCTGGATGCCGAAATTCCTGGTGCGGTCAACCTGCGAGACGTAGGTGGCATGCAAGCCGGCGGCGTTCGCGTGCGTCACGGGCTGCTGTTTCGTTCCGGGATCACGCATCAGCTCGAACCGGAGGGGCTGACCCGGCTGCGCTCGCGCCTGGCGATCAGGACGGTCATCGACCTGCGCAGCGACGGCGAGCTTCATCAGGACGGCGTCGCGCCGTTCATGCAGCATGGCATCGAACATCGCCGCATCGCCATCTACGGTGTGACGGCCGTGACCCCCGGGGAGCGGCGCGAGCGCTTTCACCAGATGGCGCGCGGCGAGTTCGACTGGTGCGAGCGTTACCAGGAACTGGTGGTGGAGCATGCGGGGTCGTTCGTGGCGTTCTTCGAGGCGCTGACGAACCCCGGCGCCTTGCCGGCCCTGTTTCATTGCGCGGCGGGCCGCGACCGCACCGGCGTCGCGGCGGCACTGGTCCTCAGCGTGCTTGGCGTTGCGGATGAAGTGATCGCACAGGACTATGCGCGCACCGGTGAGCTGTTGATGCCGCATCTGCATCGCTACGCACGCATGCGTGACGGACTGGGGCTCGACGATGCGAAGATGGCGGTCGTGTTGCAGACGGAGGCCGGCGTGATGCGACGCTTCCTGTCATGGCTGCATGAAACGCACGACGGCGCGACGGGGCTGCTGACCCGCGCCGGCCTGTCGCGTGACAGGCTGGACCTGCTGAAAGATCGACTGCTCGAGGCTTGATGCGTCGGCGAGTATTTCGCCGCGCGCCAATTTCTTACAGATGGCGTGCGATCACCGCGGGTTCTTTCCGGTAGTGTTCGGCCACCTTGTTTCCGCTGCGCACGAGGATGTCGCCCGGCACGCCCAGTTGCGTGTAGGAGGGCAGGGTGTCGCCCCACTCGCGGTAACCGCAGATCCTGCCGTCGCGTAGTTTGAACTGCGAAACGCCCTGGAAGATGACGTGCTTGCCGGTCGAGTGCTTCATCTTGCTGTTGAAGCTGAAGTAGTAGTGCGCGTATCCGATGCCGCCGGATTCGGTTGCCTGGAATGCGGGTTCGAACATGCTCCAGCGATAGTCCTGCGCGTCCCGCCACCACAGGTCGACCATCATGTCGCCGATGGCCTTGCCGCCGATGACTTCACCGAAGACGCCATCGTGATAGGAGGCATCGTCCGTGAACAGCGCGGCAAAACCGGCTCGGTCGGCGTTTTCCACCGCCGTCGTGAATGTCTGCAGCAATGTCTCGAAGGTCGTCATGCAAGTCTCCTCTATGGTGATTCGTCACACTGGCGTGCGGTTCAGGCAGCATAGCAAAGGGCGTCGACGCGTGGCGCTCGGCACCCCCGACATGGTGTCGAGCGCAATCCGCTCAAGTTGCACTATGCTTTGCGGCGTTGATATCAGTGAAGTGTTGTGCGCAGCAACAAGAGCTCAGACCAAAGCCCGCTGCACATTGTCAGAACCAACCGAGGAGGCGGCATGATCACGATTCACAAAAATGGTTTCGCCCGTGCACGGAGTGTCTTGCAGGTCTTGCTCGCGCTGTGTGCGGCATCGATGTGGTCGTCCGGCGCCGTGGCGCAGAACTACCCCGCCAAACCGGTCACCGTCGTTGTCGGGCTGCCACCGGGCGGCGTGGTCGACTGGATGTCACGCCTGCTGGCGCAGAACCTGCAGGAGAAGTGGAAGCAGCCCGTCGTGGTCGAGAACAAGTCCGGTGCAGGAGGCAAGATCGCCAACGAGTATGTGGCTCGCGCCAATCCGGACGGTTACCTCATCCTTGCCACCACCTCGATCGTGGCCGCCTCGATGGTGTTTGACAAGGACAAGTCGCTCGACCTCGAGAAGGCCTACGCTCCGCTGTCGACCATGCTTTACGCACCCTACGTGATCATCGTGCCGACCGAGATGCCGTCCAAGACCCTGGGCGAGTATTTCGCCTATGCCAAGGCCAATCCCGGCAAACTCAATTTTGCCGGGGCGATCAACACCGGGCAGATGCTGGACGAGTACGCCTTGTTCCAGCAGGCTGGCATCAACATCACCGTCGTGCCCTATCAGGGAGGAGCACCGGCCTTGCGTGCGCTGATCGCCAATGAAGTGCAGGGCTATTTTGGCGCCGCATTCGGCATGCAGGCGCAGATTGCCGGTGGCCGCATCCGCGCGCTGGCCGTGACCAGTGCGAAGCGCTTTTCGCAGCTTCCGGACATTCCAACCGTTAAGGAAGCCACCGGACTCGATTTCGATGCCGGCGTGCACTACGGCTGGACGACGACTGCCGGAACGCCGCGTGATGTGTTGGCCAAGATGGCAGCCGATATTCAGGAGTTCGTGAAGCGGCCGGACACCCTGGACGCCGTGCGCAAGCAGGGATATGAATCGTCGACCATGGGGCCGGACGAGTTCGGACGGCTCATGATCA
>CANIIN010000077.1 GCA_947467405.1 Betaproteobacteria bacterium
CTTGCGCAGTTCGGTCAGTTCCTGCTCGACCTTGATGTGCTCCAGCTTGGCCAACTGGCGCAAGCGGATTTCGAGGATGTCTTCGGCCTGGCGCTCGGAGAGCTTGAAAGCCTTGATCAGGTCGGCCTTGGGGTCGTCGGCGGCGCGGATGATCTTGATGACCTTGTCCACGTTGAGCAGCACCATCAGGCGGCCTTCGAGCACATGGATGCGATCCAGCACCTTGTCCAGGCGGAAGCGCGTGCGCCGCGTCACGGTGCCGAAGCGGAACTCCACCCACTCGGCCAGCACGCTCTTCAGGTTCTTGCTCATCGGCCGGCCGTCCAGGCCGACCATCACCATGTTCAGCGAGACGTTGGTCTCCATGCTGGTCTTGGCGAGCAGCAGGTTGATGAATTCGTCTTCGTTCTGGCGCGAAGAACGCGGCTCGAACACCAGGCGCACCGGATGCGTGCGGTCGGATTCGTCACGCGCCTTCTCCAGCATCGACAGCAGCATCTGCTTCTCGCGCTGCTGCTCGACCGACAGCGATTTCTTGCCGGACTTGGGCTGCGGATTGGTGATGGCGTCGATTTCCTCCAGCACCTTGCGCGAGGACGCGCCGGGCGGAAGCTCGGTGACCACCATTTGCCATTGCCCACGTGCCAGGCGCTCGATGGTCCAGCGCGCGCGCACGCGCACCGAGCCACGCCCGCTGGTATAGGCCTCGCGCATCTCGGCGCGCGGCGTGATGATCTGCCCGCCCCCCGGGAAATCCGGGCCCTTCACCGATTTCATGAGGCCGGCCACGCTGATGTCCGGATCGCGGATCAGCGCGATGGCGGCGTTGGCGATTTCGGTGAGGTTGTGGCTCGGCACTTCGGTGGCCATGCCGACCGCGATGCCCGAGGCGCCGTTGAGCAGCACCACCGGCAGGCGCGCCGGCAGGACCTGCGGTTCTTCCATGCTGCCGTCGTAGTTGGGCGCGAAATCGACCGTGCCGCTGTCGAGTTCCGCGAGCAGCACGTCGGCGAACTTGGTCAGCCGCGCTTCCGTGTAACGCATGGCGGCCGGCTCGTCGCCGTCGCGCGAACCGAAATTGCCTTCGCCATCGACCAGTGGATAGCGCAGCGTGAAGTTCTGCGCGATGCGCACCAGCGCGTCGTACACCGAAGCGTCGCCGTGCGGGTGGAACTTGCCGAGCACGTCGCCGACCACGCGCGCCGACTTCTTGCGCGGCGTGCCGGCCTTGCCGCCCATCTCCCACATAGCGTACAGGATGCGTGCCTGCACCGGCTTCTGGCCGTCGGCCACCCGCGGCAGCGCGCGGTCCTTGACCGTGGCGATGGCATATTGCAGATACTGCGTCGAGGCGTAGCGCCCCAGCGGCAACGTGTCGCCGAAGTCACCGGTCAAAGGCGCGAAGCGCGACGGCGGTCGGTCGCCTCCGGACCCGCCACCGGCGGGACCGCCGCCCGGATCGGCGGCTGCATTGGCAGCTGCGACCACAGCAGGCGCAGCCGTTTTGGCTGCACCACCCGGTGCGCCGTCACCACTGTCAAACAAGTCGTTTTGATTACCCATGTCCGCTCTTCAATTCCAATTCGTTACGGCCCTTATTGCGATCAAGAGATGTCCGCATCCACCAAATTGCCGTAGGTCTCCATCCACTCGCGACGCAGCGACGCATTTTCCTTGGCCATCATCATCTCGAATACGCCGGCGTCGGATTCCTTGGCATCGGCGCTGTCCTCTTCCTCGCGCACCGCCAGCATGCGGCGCGTGTCGGGATTGAGCGTGGTTTCCCAGAGCTGCTCCGGACTCATCTCGCCCAGGCCCTTGAAGCGGCTCACCGCCCAGTTGCCTTCACGCACGCCCTCTTCGCTCAGCTTGGATTCGATCGAGTCCAGCTCGGCCTTGTCCAGCGCGTACAGCTTGCGCGCGGGCCGGCCCTTGCCGGCGCCCGGCACGTCGATGCGGAACAACGGCGGCTGCGCCACATACACGCGCCCGGCGTCGATCAGCCTCGGGAAGTGCTTGAAGAACAGCGTCAGCAGCAAGACCTGGATGTGCGATCCGTCCACGTCGGCATCCGCGAGGATGACGATCTTGTGATACCGCAGGCCGGAAAGGTCGCCGCTGCTGCCGGTGGTGCTGCCACTGTCGCCCTTGCGATGGGGATCCACCCCGATGGCCAGCGCGATGGCCTCGATTTCCTTGTTCGCGAACAGCGTTTCGGTCTGGTCCTGCCAGGTGTTCTTCGGCTTGCCCTTCAGCGGCAGGATGGCCTGGAACTCCTTGTCGCGCGCCTGCTTGGCGGAGCCGCCGGCCGAGTCGCCCTCGACGATGAACAGTTCGTTACGCTCCGGATCTTCCGATGCGCAATCGGTGAGCTTGCCGGGCAGGACCGCCACGCCGGTGCTCTTGCGGCGTTCGATCTTCTGCGCCGCGCGGCTACGCGCCAGCGCCTGGCGGATGCACAACTCGGCGATGCGCTTGCCCTCTTCCACGTGCTGCGACAGCCACAGCTCGAACGGGTCGCGCACCATCTGCGCCACCAGCTTCACTGCGTCGCGCGAGATCAGCTCGTTCTTCACCTGCCCCTTGAACTGCGGATCGAGCATCTTCACCGCCAGCACGTAGGACGCGCGCGACCAGACATCCTCGGGCACCAGCTTCAGGCCGCGCTGGCCCATTTCGTGGTGCTCGATGAAGTTGCGGATGGCGGCGTACACGCCTTCGCGCAGGCCCGACACGTGCGTGCCGGCATGGCGCGTGGGAATCATGTTGACGTAGGACTCGGCCACCACTTCGCTGTCGGCTGTCCAGGCCAGCGCCCACAGCGCGCCCTCACCTTCGGCAAAGCTGTCGGACTCCGACTGCGCCGAGATGTAGCGCTCGCCGAAGAAGCTGTCGGCCACCGCCGACAGGCCTTCGATGGCGGTGCGGAAGTAGCCCTTGATGCCTTCCGGGAAGTGCCAGGTCTGGGTGTCGATCTTGCCGTTCTTCTCGATCCCCAGCGTGAAGCGCACGCCCGGCAGCAGCATGGCCTTGGCGCGCAACAGCGCGGCGATGTCGCTGGCGACGATCTTCGGTGAATCGAAATACTTGGCGTCGGGCCAGAAGCGTATGGCGGTGCCGGTCTCGCGCGGGCCGACCACAGCAACTTTCTTGAGCGGCTCCTTCAACTGGCCGTTGTTGTGGAACACCAGGCAATGCCTTGCCCCGTCGCGCTTGACCTCCACCTCGAGGCGCGTGGACAGGGCGTTGGGCACGCATACGCCCACGCCATGCAAGCCGCCGGCGATGCGATAGACCGATTCCTTGTCGGTCTTGCGGAATTTTCCGCCCGAATGCAGCGTGGTGAAAATCACCTGGACTGCGGGCACCTTCTTCTTCGGGTGGATGTCCACCGGAATGCCGCGACCGTCATCCTCCACCCACGCGGAACCATCCTCGTACAGCACCACCGCGACGTTCTTGGCGAAGCCCGCCAGTCCCTCGTCGGAGGCGTTGTCGATGATCTCGACCAGCGCATGATTGGGATTGACCGGGTCCGTGTACATGCCGGGCCGGTGCAGGATGGGCGACAAGTCCTCGAGGATTTCGATGTCCTCGGCGTTGTAACCCCTAGATTTTGTTGCCATTGATTGTTTTTCCCCAACAGATAGGGGTGATTGAAAATGCGCAATCATACCCTCGAACCCGACGGAGATACAGCAATGCCAGCCTCGTCAAGGCGACGGCAGGTGGTAAGCCAAGGATTTGATGTTACTTTTTCGGCGCCGGGAGACCCCCGGCACGCATTGCCCCTTAACCGGCAGGGATCCTCACGGCGCGCTCAACCTTCCGCGCGCTTGGCCAGCATGGCGGCGTCTTCGACGACTTTCATGGGATTGCCGCCCCACAGAATGGCGGCATAGAACGGTTGTTCCAGGCCAGTCACCTTCAGGTCGCGCCATTGGTACTGGTTGACCATGATGAGTGTGCCGGTCATGCCCATCTCACCGATCAGCGTGAACGTGCCCTGCATGACATCCTTCACCGGCTGCTGGTCCCAGCGCACCGGTTCCACCGACTGAATGGAACGCAGCGCATCGCCGGGGGTCACGTCATAGGAGCCGTTGCAGCCGTCCCCACTCCGCAGGGAGCACGCCAATCGGCTACCGCGAGGTTGCATCAGGACATCCTGTATCAGGTCGGCAAGCCGCTCGCCGCCCGCGCTTCAGACGCCTTCTGCAGTTCAGCCTTGAGATCCTTGCCGGCACAACTGATCTTGACCTGACCGCGCTCGATCACGACAGCGCGATCTGCGACCGGCAGCGCGATGTCGATATGCTGCTCGACGATGATGATGGCCGTGCCCGACGCCGCCCAGGTCTTCAGGAAGTTCAGGATGGGCGGCAGCAACGCCTGCGCCAGGCCGGTGGACGGCTCGTCGCACAACAGCACCTTGGGCTGGGCCACGAAGGCCTGGCCCAGCGCCAGCATCTGCTGCTGCCCGCCGCTCAGGTCACGTGCATAGTTGTGCAGTTTTTCCTTCAGGATCGGGAACACCGTCATGATGTTGTCGACTGCGGCGTTGAAGCCCGCCTTGTCGTTCGACGGACGGGCCGCCGCACCGAGGCGCAGGTTGTCGTACACCGAGATTTCCGGAAATACGCGGTGTCCGTCCAAGACCAGACGCAGGCCGGATCGCACCAGGCTCTCGGGCGCGTGTCCGGTGACATCGACACCGTTGAGCTTCACCGTGCCCTTCTCCGGCCGGATGAAGCCCCCGATGGTGCGCAGTAGCGTCGATTTGCCGGCGCCGTTTTCTCCGACGATCAGCAGGATCTCGCCAGGATTGACGGACACACTGACATCGCGCAGCACGGGAACGCTGCCATAACCCGAATGGATATTCTGGACTTCAAGCATGGGAGGACTCTATGAACATGTGACGGACAGCGGGATCGCCGGCCACTTCGTCTGGCGTACCGCTCGCCACGACGCGGCCTGCATCGAGTACCGTAATGCGATCGGCAATGCCCCATACCAGGTCGAGGTCGTGCTCGACCAGGACAAAGGTCTTGCCGTACTGATCACGCAACTGCTGCAGCAAAGCACCGAACTGCTTGCGTTCATCCGGCGACAGTCCGGCCGCCGGTTCGTCGAGCAGCATGATGTCGGATTCCTGCAGCGCGACGCGCATCACTTCGAGCAGGCGGCGCTGGCCATGCGGCACCCAATCCGGGCTGCCTTCACCCAGGGTCTCCCGCAACTTCTCGACCGCCGACTCCGGAATCGGCGCCTTGGAATTGCCGGAGCGTGCGTCACGACCGATCTGCACGTTTTCCCACAAGGTCATGCTGCCGAAGATGCGCGGCGTCTGGAAGGTGCGGGCAATCCCGAGTCGTGCAATCTGGTGCGGCGCCAGGCTCGTGATATCGACGCCATTGACGTGCAGCGAACCGGCGTTGAGTCGGCTGAAGCCGCTGAACACGTTGAGCAGGCTGGTCTTGCCGGAGCCATTGGCGCCGACCAGGCCGTGGATCTCGCCGTGACGCACGGTCAGGTCGACGTTGTCGACCGCCACCACCTTGCCGAAGGTCTTGCGGCCCTGGCGCACTTCGATGGCCGGCACTGCCGACGCATCGGCAGCCTTGGATAGCGCCGAACTCTGCGTACCCAGCACGGCCGCCACGTTGAGGTCAAGGCGCTTGCCGCCGTGCTGCTTCTTGTGACGCCAGTTCAGGTAGCCGCCGACGATGCCGTCCGGCAGCAGCAGCATGACCAGCAGCGCCACCAGGCCGTAGGCGATCAGACGGTAGTTGACGAACTCGGCCAGCAGGATATTCGGCAGCAGATAAAGAATCCACACGCCGAGGATCGGCCCGAGCAGCGTGCCGCGGCCACCGACGATCACCGCGAAGAAGAACAGGATCGAGATGTCGAGGTTGAACGAGGTCGGGCCGACGAAACCGACGATCATCGGATAGATGACGCCGGCGACACCGGTGCCGAGGCCCGCGATGATGAAGGCCAGCGAACGCATCACGCCGGGGCTGATGCCCAGGGCCTGCGCCGCTTCCGGGCTTTCCGCCGCGACTCGCATGCGACGGCCCAGCATCGAGCGGCGCATCAACGCATGAACGATGAGGATCACCGATGTGATCAGCGCGATCATCAGCGACATCGGCGAGATCACACCGAAGATCGAGCGCTGGTGCAGCGTTTCGAAGTTCAGCGAAATACCGATGATGCCGTTGGTGAAGTCGTTGAAGGCCATGGCCAGTTCGGGCAGCACCACCGCCGCACTCAGCGTCACGAAGCCGAGGTAGAAATGCTGCACGCGCAGTGCCGGCAGCGCAAACAACACGCTGGCGCCCAACGAGGCGATGAGGCCCAGCACCACGGCCCAGGGATAGGAAACCCCGTGCATGGTGGTGGCGATGGCGGCGGCATAGCCCGCGACACCAAAGATCGCGCCGTTACCGAAAGAAGTCTGCCCGGCGTCCACCAGGAGCAGGTTCTGGCAGATCGAGGCGATGATGAAGATATTCACCAACTGGAAGGCATGCGACCAGTAGCTGCTGTCA
Source organism: Betaproteobacteria bacterium (assembly GCA_947467405.1). GTDB lineage: Bacteria > Pseudomonadota > Gammaproteobacteria > Burkholderiales > SG8-39 > CAIYPG01. The sequence goes on from CANIIN010000077.1 coordinate 6,561, forward strand.
AGCAGGTCCGGAGCGAGACCCGTCGCGATGATCAGGAAGACGCCCAGCCAAAGCTGGGTAGCATCCTTTCCGATCCGTGACGTAAACCAGTTCTGCCTGGCGTGAGGCGCATTTTGTAGAGTGGCGGCTGTCATGTTCTCTTTCATTCCGTTTGTTGATTACCTGCCGGTCACACGCGCCGTGCGGAGGTGCGCCCGAAGAGGCCTTCCGGTTTGAACATCAGCACCAGCACCAGGACAGCCAGTGACACGACGTTCTGGAAGTGACCGCCGAACTGGTAGATCGCGAACATGGACAGCACACCCACCAGCGGGCCGCCGATCATGGCGCCGATGTCGCTGCCCATGCCGCCCACCACCGAAGCGATGAAGCCGTTCAACATGTACTTGATGCCGGTGTCGGCCGCGATCGAGATGATCGGGGCGACGATGTAACCGGCGGTGCCGATCACCATGCCGCTGATGGCGAAGGCGATCAGTTGCAGGCGTCGCACGCGCAGGCCGGCGGCACGGGCCGCCTCGAGATCCTGCGACAGCGCGCTGATGGCAAGGCCGGTCAGCGTCTTGGTGAGGAACAGTCGCAAAGCCACGTACCAGAACACGCAAGCGATCATGGCCAGAATGTATGGCGCCGGCGTACGCGTTCCCAGCACATTGAATGGAGTGAACGGGCTGGTCGCCGTCTGCGCCCAGGGCCCCTTCAGCAGCAGCATCACCGCACCGATGATGGTGGACGCCGCCATGGTGGTGATGATCCAGGAGTTCTGCTGCGTCGAATTCTTCAGCGGCAGCAGCGTGATCCAACCCTGGAAGGTCAGCAGCAACGCGATGGAGATTCCTGCCAGGGGTATGACCGCCAACCACATCCACGGACCGAATTCGACTTGCGACGACATGGCAAAGGCGATGAAACCGCCCAGCACGAACATGTTGCCCTGCGCAAAATTCAGGATGCCGCTGGAACTGTGCACGACGTTGAAACTGAGGGCTACCAGCGTATAGATGGCGCCAAGACCGATCCCGCGGACCAGGATGATTCCGAATTCTTCAATCATGGGATGTCACCTTCAGGGATGGGCAGAACGGAACTGCTGAATGCTGGCGCCCGGTAATGGCGGGCCTGGCATGGCTTGCGCGTGCAACAGCCCGCGAAGCCAATGGCTTGGTTGTATACATCCTCGGTTCTCCTCCGAATGATTCTTGCTGCAGACAATTTGATGCTGGTCTCGCGGAACCCGGCCAATTATGACCTTCGGGCTTGAGGAACCGCGTGCATACAGGGCGCTTTTCCTGAAAGCCCCCCCGCTGTTCTTGGTGTTCTACGATCATCCAGCGACAGGGCCGCATCATGACCGAGCAAGTGAACCCACGTCAAGTAAAGCGATCACTGATCATGAAGTAGGTATTTTTCGCATTCCGGAACGACAAACCCGCCTTGCGGCGCCGCCGCCGTTTCGGGCAACCAAGTCAGACCAGCGCCAATCGCATCGAGACGACACGGCAATGTGGATTTTCGAGCGCCCCCCCTCCCGCAACGCAGCGAAAAGGTCGGCCCAGGACCTCAGTGCGTCCAGGCGACACCAAGTTCAGCGCGGGCTGATGCGACGGCTGGCCAGCCTCCAGCCATCAGCCTGCTTCACGAACTCGTCGTTGTAGATGCACGCAATGGACACCTCGGGTTTGGTATCGGTGTTGGCCATCATGTTCATGTAACTTCTGGCGGTCGCCCTGTCGCCCGCCAGCGTCACGGCGGTCGTCGTCAGGGTGTGCAGCGTGTGCGTGCCCGGTCCCTGAATGCCCGCCGCGCGCCGCTCCAGCACGCCGGCCTTGATGTCGGCCTTGCCTTGCTTGGCAGCCAAGGCCGGCAGACTTCCGCCAGCCAGCACCTGCCAGACGCCATCGTCGGTGAAGAGCGAGATATATTCGTCGACATCGCCATCATCGGCCAGGTGTGCGAGCCGGGAAATCACATTGCGGATTTCCAGTTCGTCCATCATCTTCTGTACTTGTGCGTCGAGTGCCATGCCGTTTCTCCTCCTTGTGTATGCCGGCGCAATCCGCTTGCGCGGACTTCGGATCGGAATGGCGATGATAACCCACGCCATCGAACGATCAGGACAGTCGCGATAACACTTCTGTTATGGTCGGGCAGGATCGAACCGCGGGACTGGCTCCTGCACACAGAATGTGGAGGAGTGATCAGTGAAAGCGACATCCGCGCCGGACGACAACGCGCAGGCATCATCACGCAACAAACAGGCTTTGCCCCTGTCCGGCCTGCGCGTGCTGGACATGAGCCGCGTCCTGGCCGGCCCGTCCGCCGGCCAGATGCTCGGGGACTTCGGCGCTGAAGTCATCAAGGTCGAGCGTCCCGGCGAAGGCGACCAGGTCCGCAGCTTCGGCAACGTCGTGCTCAAGGATCGCGACGGCAACCCGACGCGCGAATCGGCCATGCACCTCAGCGTGAACCGCAACAAGCAGTCCATCACCATTGATCTGTCGACAGCGCAGGGCCAGGAACTGGTCAAGAAGCTGGCGGTGAAGTCGGACATCCTGGTGGAGAACTACGTCCCGGGCAATCTGGCCCAATTCGGGCTCGACTACGACCATATCCGCAAGGTCAATC
>CANIIN010000078.1 GCA_947467405.1 Betaproteobacteria bacterium
GATGGACAGCGCGAGGCTGTAGCCTACGCGATCTACTTCCACAACTTCTCCACCTTCCTCGGCAGGCGCGGCCTGTTTCTGGAAGACCTGTACGTTCGCCCGGCCCATCGCAAGGAAGGCTTCGCCCGCGCCCTGCTGACGCGCCTGGCGGCGCTGGCTGTGGAGCGCGGCTGCGGCCGTTTCGAGTGGACGGTGCTGGACTGGAACACCGGCGCGCAGGATTTCTACCGCGGCATGGGCGCAGACATCCTGCCGGACTGGCGCATTACCCGGGTCACCGGCGAAGCGTTGAAAAAGCTGGCTGGCATCGCGCCAAAGTCCTGAACCACCACACTGCACCGAGGCTGCCCCGCATCGCCATGCCGAAAATTGCCCTGAAGATCGACGTCGACACCTACCGCGGCACTCGCGAAGGTGTGCCCAAACTGGTGGAGATCCTGAAAAAGCACGAGGCGGGCGCCACGTTCCTGTTCAGCCTCGGGCCTGACCACACCGGACGCGCCATGAAGCGCGTGTTCCGGCGCGGCTTCATGAAGAAAGTTTCGCGAACCTCGGTTCTCGAGCACTACGGCATCAAGACCCTGTTGTACGGCACGCTGCTGCCCGGACCGGATATCGGCGAAAAGTGCGCTGACACGATGCGCAGCGTGCGCAACGCCGGTTTCGAGGTCGGCATCCATACCTGGGATCACGTCAAGTGGCAGGACGGCGTCGCCACGGCCAGGCCCGACTGGACCGAACGCCAGATGCGCCTGGCCGTCGATCGCTTCGAGAAGATTTTCGGCGAGCCAGCCCGCGTGCATGGCGCCGCCGGGTGGCAGATGAACGCCCACGCCCTGCGCCTCACGCAGCGCTTCGGGTTCGCCTATTGCTCCGACGGCCGCGGCACCTGCCCGTTCGTGCCAGTGCGCAATGCGGAGATCGTGGCCTGCCCGCAATTGCCGACCACCCTGCCCACGCTGGACGAACTGCTGGGTCGCGATGGCATCACCACCGCCAACGTCGCCAACCACCTGCTCAACCTGACCCAGACGCATCCGAGCGCACCCGATACCGTGATGGGCCATGTCTATACGCTGCACGCGGAACTCGAGGGCGGCAAGCTGGCGCCGGTGTTCGAGGAACTGCTGGCGGGCTGGAAGGCGCAGGGTTATGAACTGGTGGCCATGCGCGATCTGGCCGCCGCACTGGACCTGGAAAGCCTGCCGCGCTGCGAATTCGAGCGCGGCGAAATCGACGGCCGCGCCGGCCTGCTGGCCGTGCAGGGCCGGGAGTTTCTCGCGCCGCATTGATTCGCCGCCCTGCACGGCTGGACGAACTCCAGCAGCGGCACGACCGGGCGGGCAACACCCAGTCAACCGCTGGTATGAATAGGAGCCATCACAATGAGCCGCTTCTTCCCGGACTTTGCCGGGAAACGCATCCGCGCCAACGGCGTCGAGATCAACCTGGTGGTGGGCGGCAGCGGTCCGCCCTTGCTGCTCCTGCACGGGTTTCCGCAGACGCATGTCATCTGGCACAAGGTCGCGCACCGGCTCGCTGAACGCTTCACCGTGGTGGCCTCCGATCTGCGCGGCTATGGCGACAGCGGCAAACCGCATGGCCTGCCCGATCATTCCAACTACTCCAAGCGTGTCATGGCCGCTGACCAGGTCGCGGTCATGCGAACGCTCGGCTTCGACCGCTTCTCGGTGGTGGGTCATGATCGCGGCGGTCGCGTCGCGCATCGCATGGCGCTGGATCACGCGGCGCACGTCAGGCACGTTGCGGTGCTCGACATCGTGCCGACCCGCACCATGTACCTGCGCACCGATCGCGCCTTTGCCACCGCCTACTACCACTGGTTCTTTCTCATCCGCGAGGAACCGTTTCCGGAAAAGCTCATCGGCGCCGATCCGGCGTTCTTCCTGAAAAACCAGCTGGGCAGCCGGCATGCCGGCCTCGCCCCCTTCACCCCGGACGCACTGGCCGAGTACATCCGCTGCTTCAGCCAACCCAAAGCCATCCACGCTGCGTGCGAGGACTATCGTGCAGCGAACAGCATTGACCTCGCGCACGACGAGGCCGATCTCGATCGGAAGGTCACGGCTCCGTTGCTGGTGCTGTGGGGTAAGGAAGGCGTCATCGAGCGCTGCTTCGACGCGCCCGCGGATTGGGGCGAACGCGCCACGACCGTGCAAGGCAAGTCGCTCGCCTGCGGACACTACATTCCCGAGGAGTTGCCCGACGAACTCTGCAATGCGCTTGTCACATTCATGATTTAAAAGTGGAAACGCACGCACGCCAGCGGTGCATTCAGCCACACTTGCAATCCGCCGGCCTTTGGGGCCACAATGACAGCGAACGCCGGGAATGACTCCCGGCAATGACAGAAACATCAGAAGCGGCTCAATGCCAGGAAAAACAAGAAGTGCTGCGGTAAGCGATTTCACGCTGCCAGCGACCGGCGGAACGACCTTCCGCCTCTCCGAAGCCTTCACCCCCCCGGGTGCCGCAGGCGGACCGGGCAAGTCCCCCCCCATCAAGACCGTCGTCCTGTATTTCTATCCCAAGGACAACACCCCCGGTTGCACGACCGAGGGACTGAATTTTCGTGATCTCCATGATCAGTTCCGCAAGGCCGGCTGCGCGGTTTACGGCATCTCCCGCGACAGCCTGAAGTCGCACGAAAACTTCAAGGCCAAGATGGAATTCCCGTTCGAACTCCTGTCGGACGAGGATGAAAAGGTTTGCAACCTGTTTTCCGTCATCAAGATGAAGAACATGTACGGCAAGCAGGTTCGAGGAATCGAGCGCAGCACCTTCGTGCTCGACAGCGGTCGCGCCATCATTCGCGAGTGGCGCGGCCTCAAGGTTCCCGGCCATGTCCAGGAGGTAATCGACTTTGTTAAAACACTCTGACGCTTATTCCACCAACGAATCCTCCAACGCAGCAGCATCCACGCCGATGGCGACGCGAAAAAAGAAATCCGCAGCAAAGTCGACCGCAACAAAGTCGACCGGAACGAAGTCGAGGCACAAGGCGACGACCAAGCTTTTCATCCTGGACACCAACGTCCTGATGCATGATCCGACGAGCCTGTTCAGGTTCGAGGAACACGACATCTTCCTGCCCATCATGACGCTGGAAGAACTGGACAACAACAAGAAGGGCATGTCAGAAGTGGCGCGCAACGCGCGCCAGGCCAGCCGCTTCCTCGACGAGATCGTCTCCGGCGCCGAACACGCCATCGCCAAAGGCATTTCCCTCAAGCGGCACGACGCCGATTCGGCCACCGGACGACTGTTCCTGCAGACCGAAGCGATCAGCGCCGACCTGCCGCCCAGCGTGCCGGTCGGCAAGGCCGACAACCAGATCATCGGCGTGGTCATCCACCTACAGAAGCGGGAACCGCAACGCGAGGTGGTCCTGGTGTCGAAGGACATCAACATGCGCATCAAGGCGCGTGCGCTGGGCCTGGCCGCCGAGGATTACTACAACGACAAGGTTCTCGAAGACACCGACCTGCTCTACACCGGCGTGCGCGAACTGAGCGCGTCGTTCTGGGACGACCACGGCAACAACATGGAGTCCTGGAAGAAGGACGGGCATGTCTACTACCGGGTGCGCGGTCCGCTGTGCAGCGAACTCATGCTGAACGAGTTTGTGTACCAAGAGGGCGAGCGTCCTCTGTATGCGCTGGTCAAGGACGTGGCCGGAAAGTCCGCGGTTCTGGAAACGGTCAAGGATTTCACGCATCCGAAAAACAGCGTCTGGGGCATCAACGCGCGCAACCGCGAGCAGAATTTTGCACTCAACCTGCTGATGAATCCGGACATCGACTTCATCACGCTGCTTGGGCAGGCCGGCACCGGAAAGACGCTGCTGACGCTGGCGGCAGGCCTGACACAGGTGCTGGAAACCAAGCTCTATACGGAAATCATCATGACCCGCGTCACGGTACCGGTCGGCGAGGACATCGGCTTCCTGCCCGGCACCGAAGAAGAGAAGATGACCCCGTGGATGGGCGCGCTGGAAGACAACCTCGACGTCCTGAACAAGACCGATGACGAAGCCGGCGACTGGGGGCGCGCCGCCACGCGTGACCTGATCCGCACCCGCATCAAGATCAAGTCGCTGAACTTCATGCGCGGCCGGACCTTCATCAAGAAATTCCTCATCATCGACGAGGCGCAGAACCTGACGCCCAAGCAGATGAAGACCCTGATCACCCGCGCCGGTCCCGGCACCAAGGTGGTCTGCCTGGGCAACATCTCGCAGATCGACACGCCCTACCTGACCGAGGGTTCGTCGGGCCTGACTTACGTGGTGGATCGCATGAAGGGCTGGTCGCACTGCGGGCACATCACGCTGGCCCGCGGCGAGCGTTCGCGCCTGGCTGATTACGCGGCCGAAGTGCTCTGAACGCTGGCGGCGGTCCGCCCCATACCCAGGGGCGAACCGCTCGCTTGCGCGCCAGTCAGGCGGTTCTCGCTCCCTGGCGGTTCCAGGATGGGCGCGACCTGGCAGCGACATTGATAGCTTGTGGCAAGGCCCGGTCCTTGCCATAATCCCTCCCGCAACAAATCGCTTCAGGGTTCGGTGCTTTGCATAGGGGCTGAGCTTACAGACCGCGTGACGGTCGGATTTCATGTTCAGTGCATCAACCCCTCATCCATGCCAAGGAGACCGAATCCATGGACCGTCGTCATTTCCTGAAGTCTTCAGCATTGCTGGCCGCCGCGCCGGCCATTCCCGGTTTCGCCCACGCCCAATCAGTGGCCGCTGTAGCGCCATGGTCGGACGGCAAGACCTGGAATTCCTACGAAATCACCACCCGCGTCGAGCTCAAGCCGGACGGCGACATGCGCGTCTGGATTCCCATGCCGCTGTCGCTGGACACGGACTGGTACAAGGGGCTCAACAGTTCCTGGACAGGCAACGCCACCACCATGCGCGTGCTGCACGATCCCAAGTACAACTCCTCGCTGTTCTATGCCGAGTGGTCGAAACCGGTGGACTCCCCGTACGTGGCCCTGACCAGCAACTTCTCGACCCGGGACCGCTCGGTTGACCTCTCCAAGCCGCGTTCGTTCGAGCCTACCGATGCGCTGACCTTGGAACGTTACCTCGAGGCGACGCAACTCATGCCGATCAATGGTCTGGTGCGCACAACAGCCAAACAGGCCACGCGCAGCGCGCGCACCGACGTCGAGAAGGTTCGCGCCCTGTATGAATGGATCGTGCAGAACACCCATCGTGATCCCAAGACGCGCGGCTGCGGTCTCGGCGATGTGCGCGCCATGTTCGAGTCCAACAATTTCGGCGGCAAGTGCGGCGATCTGAACGCGGCCTTTGTGGCGCTGTGCCGCTCGGTCGGCATTCCGGCGCGCGATGTCTATGGCATCCGCGTGGATTCGTCCAAATGGGGCTACCGTTCACTGGGCACCGCGAGCGCGGCCACCTCAGCCACCATCACCGGCGCCCAGCATTGCCGCGCCGAGGTGTACCTGAAGACGCATGGCTGGGTACCCATGGATCCGGCCGATGTGCGCAAGGTCATGCTGGAAGAGCCGCCCGGCAACCTGCCGCTGGGCAACGAAAAGGTGGAGCTGGTTCATGCCAAGCTGTTCGGTGCCTGGGAAATGAACTGGATGCCGATGAACTATGCCCACGACGTGAAGCTGCCCAACGGCAAAGGCGCACCCATCCCGTTCATGATGTATCCGAATGCGGAAACGGCCGCCGGCCGCAAGGACAGCCTCGACCCGGCCAGCTTCAAGTACGTGATCACCAGTCGCAAGCTGGCTTGATCCACGCGGCCGCGCCCCTGCGGGAATCCGCCGCCGATTCGCGCGGCGGTGTGCATCGCGGCGCGGCGGGAGTTCTCGTCCTGCTGCTGGCACTCGTCACTTCACTGCCAGGGACTGCCCGGAGCGCCGACGCAACCTGGCGCCCCTGGGCCGGGGGACGGACGCCGGCGCTGACCCTGAATGATGCCGATCGCCGCGCGCACAACCTGGTCGACTACCGGGGCAAGGTCGTCCTGGTGAATTTCTGGGCGACGTGGTGCGAGCCCTGTCGCGACGAAATGCCCGCTCTGCAGCGGGCGCAGGCATCCCTCGCCGACAAGGGCCTGATCGTTCTGACCGTGAATGTCGGGGATTCCGAAGAAAAGGTCGCCGCATTCTTCCAGCAGGCGGGGCTGTCCCTGCCAGTGCTGTTCGACAAGGACTGGTCGGTATCGAGATCGCTCTGGAAAGTGCGCATGCTCCCATCCACCTACGTCGTCGATCGCAAGGGCGCCATCCGCTATTCGATACTTGGCGAAGTCAACTGGGACGCACCCCATCACATCGCATCACTGACACGACTGCTCGTCGCGCGCTAGCGGCACCGACTCGAAGGCAGCCCGCCAAATGAAACGGCGGGCCGGACATCTCGCCCGACCCGCCGTTTGTCTCAGGCTGCAACGCCGCAAAGCGACGCCGCTCCCGCCTGAAGCGAATTACATCGACTTGTGCTTGCCGTCGCAGAACGGCGCATTGGCCGTTGCCTTGCAACCGCACAGGTAGTACTTGTCTTCCTTGGTCACTTCGAACTTCTTCGGAGCGAATTCCGATCCCTTGTGCGCGCCATCGCAGAACGGCTGCTTGGCGGACTTGCCGCAGGTGCACCAGTAGTACTCACCGGGCTTCAGGTCGACACCATAGGGGGCTTTTTGCGGAATTACGGGTTCTGCCATGGGATGCTCCTCAGTACGACAAATGGGTTAACGGGCGATGGTAACGGGCTAGGTAACGGGCTGATAGCGACTGTCTCGACGCAACGGTCAGCGTTGAACCCAGTTTACCCTGAATAGCCCATGGTCAATGTGCCGAATCCCGGGGCGGATACTGCAGGACGCTGCATGTATCCCGTTGTTACGGTTGCAATCTTCAACCGCCGGCGCGTTGCACGTCAGGTTCGGCATCTCCCAGCAGTTATAATGCCTGCATGAAATTTCTCTTCGACCTTTTTCCGGTCATCCTGTTTTTCGTGGCGTTCAAGTTCGGCGGGATCTACGTCGCCACCAGCGTCGCCATTGTCGCCACTTTCGGCCAGATCGGCTGGCTCAAGATACGCGGCCGCAAGGTCGACACCATGATGTGGGTCAGCCTGGGCATCATTGTCGTGTTTGGCGGCGCCACGCTGCTGCTGCACGACGAAACATTCATCAAATGGAAGCCCACGGTGCTGTACTGGTTCTTTGCCGGCTCCCTGGCTGGTGCGAACCTGTTCCTGAAGAAGAACATCATCAAGGGACTGCTCGGCGAACAGATGCAGTTGCCCGAGCAGGCCTGGAACCGCCTCAACTGGAGCTGGGCCGCCTTTTTCACACTGATGGGCGCGCTCAATCTCTATATCGCCTTCAACTACCCGCTCGACACCTGGGTCAATTTCAAACTGTTCGGCGGCATGGGGCTGATGTTCATATTTGTGATGGCGCAGGCCCTATTCCTCGCCAAACACATGCCGGAACATGGCACGACCGATGGCAATTCAGCGTCTCCACCAGACAGAAATGCCGGACACGATGCAGGCGATCACCCATGATGTACAACCACTGCGCATGAATACCGAACAGGCCATCCGCGAAGCGCTGGCTGCACTGGATCCGGTGCATATCGAACTGATCGACGATTCCGCCCTGCACGCAGGTCATGTCGGCGCCCGCTCGGGAGGCGGCCACTATCAGTTGACCATCGTCTCTCCGCGCTTTGCCGGCCTTGGCCGATTGCAGCGCCACCGCCTGATCTATCAGACCCTCAATTCACTCATGACAGGCACTATTCACGCTCTCGCGGTGACAGCCCGCACACCTGATGAGCTATGATTTATCGTCAATTTCCAGCAAAGGACTGTTCATGATCCGTCGTACCTCCACATTCTTTGCCGCCGCCTTCGTGGCGCTCGCGGCTGCCGCGCCGGTCGGCGCACAGAACGCCAAGGCACCAGCCACCGCACAGTCCGCGGACAAGCCGGTATCGGTGAACGGCAAGGTCATTCCAAAGGCACGGGTCGACTTCGTCGCCAAGGAACGCGTCGCACAGGGCCAGGCCGACAATGAGCAATTGCGGGGCGCCATCACCGACACCCTGATCAACCAGGAAGTCCTCGCTCAAGAGGCCGAGAAGAAGGGCCTTGCCAAGTCCGGCAACGTGCAGATGCAGGTTGACCTCGCCCGTCAGGAAATCCTGGCCCGCGCCATCGTCAGCGATTACCTCAAGACACACGCGGTGAAGGATGACGCGGTTCGCGCGGAATACGAGAAGATCAAGTCGCAACGCTCGTCACAGGAATACAGGGCCCGCCACATCCTGGTCGACAAGGAAGATGAAGCCAAGGCCATCATCGAGCGACTGAAGAAGGGCGAAAAGTTCGAGGAACTCGCCAAACTGTCCAAGGATCCCGGCTCGAAGGATCGCGGCGGCGACCTGGATTGGGCCAATACGTCGACCTATGTGAAACCGTTCGGTGATGCCCTCACCAAACTGGAGAAGGGCAAGACCACGGACGTGCCCGTTCAAACCCAGTTCGGCTGGCACATCATCCAACTGGACGATGTGCGGACCACGCAGTTCCCGCCCTTCGACCAGGTCAAGCAGCAGATCGTGAATTTCCTGCAGAATCAGGAAATCCAGAAACTGGTATCGGATCTGCGTTCCAAGGCCAAGATCGAGTAGCCAGCACGCGCCAGGATTGCCGCCAATGAAAAGGGCCCTCAGGGGCCCTTTTCATTGGCATCGCTCAACACGATCAATCGTGCAGCGCGCGGTTCAGCCCACCCACACCCGGGCATTGCGGAACATGCGCATCCATGGGCTGTCCTCGCCCCACTCGCGCGGCGCCCAGGACAACTGGATCGAGCGGAACACGCGCTCCGGATGCGGCATCAGGATGGTGAATCGGCCATCGGCCGTGGTCAGGCCGGTGATGGCATCGGGGGAGCCGTTGGGATTACCCGGATATTTCACCGCCGGCTTGCCCGCTGAATCGACAAAGCGCAGCGCCGTGATGGCCTTCTGGCTGTCGGACGCGTTGCGGAACACCGCGCGTCCTTCGCCGTGGGCGGTAGCCACCGGCATGCGACTGCCTTCCATGCCGGCAAA
>CANIIN010000079.1 GCA_947467405.1 Betaproteobacteria bacterium
CAGCACATCGCGCTTGGCCGCGGCACGCGGCGAGATGCAGATGCGCGACGACAGCATGGCCACGCCGATACTGAGCGCCACCGCCGGATTACCGATTCACAGCGCCTCGGGCTGGATCGGAATATCGGATTCCAGTCCGTACAGCAAAGTGAGCTTGAGCAGGTTGTTGCCGGAGAAGTTGAGCTCGCCGCTGCCATCCGTGGCGTGGTTGGCGAGCAATCCGATGACATGATCGGCATTGTCGAACGGCGACGACGCAAAGATCATGGCGATCCAGCGATGCAGGATCAGGAATTTCATGAACCCCAGCTCCGTCACCACGAATGCCGGATTGGCGAAAAGCTGCCCGATGGCGGAGGCCAGCCGCGCCAGTATTCGCTAGGTCGCCTCGGCAGCCCGGACATCGCCGGGCGCGCCCTCGCCGACCTCACCCAGGCGGCCGTAGTGCTGTTCGAGCGAGGCCAGCATCGCCAGCAGGTCGCGCGCGGCCGCCTCATGCTCGCCGCGCAGCACGCGTTGTTCGAAGCGCGCCAGGTCGAATGTTTCCGGAATGTTCATAGGCTATTTTCTACACAGAATTCGCCACGGGCGCCAGTCCTGCACCGGCCTGCAGCGGGAGAGGGCTTCTGGCCGTCCATGAAGTCCGCATCGCCTGGACGCGATTGGAGGATACTTGGATCAGCACCGACGCAGCCGAACCGGAGAGCTTCATGACAGGCGAACATCCCATCGAAGTCGTCAACGACATGCTCAAGATCATGGTCAGCCGCAAGGCATCCGACCTGTTCATCAGCGTCGGCTTCCCGCCAGCCATCAAGGTCGATGGCAAACTCACGCCGATCTCCGAGCAGGTCCTCTCGGAAGTGCACACCAAGGCCTTCGCCCGCGCGCTGATGAACGACAAGCAGCTGGCCGCGTTCGAGGCCACCAAGGAATGTAATTTCGCCGTGGCGCCGATCGGCATCGGACGCTTTCGCGCCAGCGCCTATGTGGACCAGAACGGCATCGGCCTCGTGCTGCGCACCATCACCACGAAGATTCCGACCATGGAGGAACTCGGCCTGCCGCCCATCCTCAAGGAGGTGGCCATGTCCGCCCGCGGGTTGGTCATGGTGGTGGGCGGCACCGGATCGGGCAAGTCGACCAGCCTCGCCGCCATGATCGGCTACCGCAACGAGCACAGCTATGGCCACATCATCACCATCGAGGACCCGGTGGAGTTCATTCACGAACACCGGCACTGCATCGTCACGCAGCGCGAGGTCGGCGTGACCACGGACTCGTGGGATGCGGCGCTGAAGAACACGCTGCGCCAGGCGCCGGACGTGATCCTGATCGGCGAGATTCGCGACCGCGAGACCATGGAGCACGCCATCGCCTTCGCCGAAACCGGCCACCTGTGCTTCGCGACGCTGCACGCCAACAGCACCAATCAGGCGCTGGACCGCGTCATCAATTTTTTCCCCGAGGAGCGTCGCCAGCAACTGCTCATGGACCTGTCGCTGAACGTGCGCGCCTTCCTGTCGCAGCGCCTGATTCCTCGTGAAGGCACGAAGGGCCGCGTGGCGGCGTTCGAGATCATGCTCGACTCGCCGCTGGTGAAGGACCTGATCTTCAAGGGCGAGGTGCATGGCCTGAAAGAGCTCATGACGCGCTCCACGGAGCTGGGCATGCAAACCTTCGACAAGGCGCTGTTCGATCTCTATCAGGCCGGAGTGATCAGCTACGAGGATGCGCTGCGCTTTGCCGATTCCACCAACGATGTGCGGCTGAAGATCAAGCTGGAGCCGGGCGGCAGACAACCGGAGCGCTCGGGCGACAAGACTGACATGCGCGTGGTGTAGCGTCGCCGCGCCGGTCGTCGGCGCGCTTCAGTTCAATGTCGCCGTCGCCAGCTTCACGCTGAACGCCACGAACATCGCTCCGACCACGCCCGTGGCGCCGGAGGACAGGCGCCGGCGCCGGCGGAACTGCTCCGCCAGATGCGCGCCGCCGACAATCAGCACCGACAGGTACAGCGCGCTGCTCAGTTGCACGATCACGCCGAGGATGGCGAAGGACAGCGCCGGATACGGGTAAGCCGGATCGACGAACTGGATGAAGAACGACACGAAGAACAGGATCGCCTTGGGATTCATCAGGCTGATCACCAGTGCGGTGCGGAAGGGCCGCGCCACGTTCGGAGCCGGCGCCTCAACCACCGCTTCCTCGGTCATCCTGCCGCGCCACATCACTACTGCCATGCGCATCAGCCCGACGCCAATCCACGCCAGGTAGGCAGCACCCGCGTATTTCAGCACCATGAAGATCGCAGGCGAGGCATGCAGCAGCGACGCCACGCCGGTCGCCGACAGGATCATCAGCACCGTGTCTCCGGCGAAGATGCCGCAGGCGCCGCGATAACCGGCCCCCACGCCGAAACGCGAGGCCACCGTAATGACATACAGCGAATTAGGGCCCGGCAACAGCACGATGAAGATCGTGCCCAATATGAAGGTGGTGAGATCGGTGATGCCGTAGCTCACGGACGCGCAGCGTTCAATGGTGTGCGATGAAAGGGACGGCCTGCGAACCCGCTACGAAGTCATGGCCGTGCGGATGACGAACCGCGCCAGCGTAGCGATCAGCACCACCAGCAGGATGCCGCCGATGATCCCGCCCGCGACCAGTTGACCCGCCGTGACCGTGGCACCGTCCTTCTCGATGGTGCCCTTCATGCCGATGGCGAACAACCCGAAGAACATGGTCTTGGCCACTTGCAGAAGGCCGGCGCGGCGCGGCTTGCCGGCGGCCGCGCTGTCACTGCCTGCGGCGGGTTTTTCTGATGATTCAGGCGGAGTCTGGCTCATGTGGTGTTCCGATCCGGCGCTGGCATCTGACAGGAGCGTCAGTTCGTGGCAGCACAAACGGCTTCCATTATCGCGCCAATGCCGCCAGCACCGTGCTTCGCGCGCATGAACACCAAAAAGTTGTGAAATTTCCCGGGACTACATGCATTGACCATTGGTTCGCCTGTACTTTTACCCCTTGGCGCGCCGTCAACTCCAAACCGCCCCCTTGCAAAGTGCCAACTATTTCACACTCCGTGACGGGATCGTCTTGCGTTTGCCCTTGACGCATCCATGACAAATGCATTTCGTTGATTATCTAGAGCAAATTTCGGGACGGAGGAGGAAAATACTTGGGCAGTCGTCGCATTCCGGTCTGACATGAATCGAGAACCGTGCGCCAAGCCATGGATGATGGTCTGTTGAAGCACCGCCTGCGTCGCGTTGCATGCTGCGGAGGGGCGCACCGTGCCTGAACTTGAGCAGCCTTCCTTCTACGATCTGCTCGGCGTTTCGCGCCGCGCCCGGAAGGAGGACATCGAGAACGCCTGTGTGCATCTCTGGTACCGCTATCAATGCATGCGCGGAACGCCGTTGTGGGATGCCATCGCCGAGCGCATCGACCTCATGCGCGTCACCCTGCTCTTCCCGGACACCCGCGCCACCTATGACAAACTGCTGGCCGAACGCGAAGCCGCGCGCCTGCAGGAGCGCCTCGACCATTCGACGCCTTTCAGCGACTTGCTGCAGCAGCACCAGCAGGCCTACCAGAAGTATGGAACCAGCGGCAATGCGCTGGGCCATTCCACCGTATCGGCGTTGCACGGCAAGACCACGAGTCCGCTGCGCAAATTGGGCTATGCCAATGCCGGATCAACGTCATTCATGTTCTACAAGCTGGTGGAATGGATCGCGCCGGAGAACTGGTCCGATATTCAGGCCATCTGCCTGATCGTATTGGCCTTCGGCATCGCCACGTCGGTGCTCAGCTTCGTCATCGCCCGATTCATGGTTCGCGCCATGGCGCGGGCCGATGTGGCTTCTGCAAAAGCCATGCTGAAGAGCGATCCATTGTTGAATGCTCATCGCGAAACGAAGAATGCCTGAAGACGCCCTGTCCACGGGCATCTTCACGGTCTTTCGCGGCATCAGGGCGGGTCGCTAGGACGCCAGCGTAACCTCCACGCAGGTGCCGCCGCCATCGCGCGCAGCGGCCTTGGCGTCGCCGCCATGCCGTCGCGCGATCTGTCTCACCAGCGCAAGGCCAAGACCCACGCCGACGTTGCCGGACGAGCCCGGCACCCGGTAGAACGGATCGAAGATGCGTTCGCGCTCCGCATCGGGAATGCCGCGCCCGCGGTCGCACACCTGCAGACGCACCCCGTCACCATCACGCCGCACCGTCACGTCGAACGGCGGCGCGCCATGGCGACGCGCATTCTCCAGCAGATTGCGCACCATGCGACGCAACAGGCGCGGGTCGCCCTGCACGTCGGCGCTGTCGCCGCCAAGCGTGCAGGCATCAAAACGTGCGCACTCCTCGGCGGCCAGCGCCAGCACGTCCACCGTCTCGCGAGTTTCCAGGCCGACCGTCGCGTCGAGCCGGCTGGCCGTGAGAATCTCCTCGATCAGTTCGTCGAGTTCGGCAATATCGCGCTCCAGTTCCGCTTCGCGCATCGCCTTGTCGGGCGAATCCTTCTTCAGCAACTCAACGCCGAGGCGGATGCGCGCCAGCGGCGTGCGCAGTTCGTGCGAGGCGTTGGCCAGCAGCATGCGGTGCGAATGCACCAGTGTCTCGATGCGCTCGGCGGCGCGGTTGAAGCTGCGCGCCAGACGCGCGATCTCGTCGCGACCATGCACTTTCACGCGCGCCGACAGGTCTCCCTGACCGAGCGCATTGACGCTGGCTTCCAGGCGTTCGAGGCGCCGCGTCAGGCGCCGCACCACCGGGTGCGCCGCCAGGGCCACGGCCAGCGCGATGACGATCAGGAACACCACCCACGAAAATCCCGGATGGGAGGGCGGATGCGGCAGGCGCACCACCAGTGCGCGCTCGTCGGGCAGGCGAATGTGCCAGCCGTCGCCGACGACATGGCCGCCGCCACGCCAGCCTCCCCAACGCCGTGATGACGGTTCGGGCGGCACCAGCTGCCTCGTGCCGGGGTGCGCATAGGCGTCGGCAATCAGATCCTGCCGGGCGTCGAACAGGGCGAAGTCGGCATTCAGTTTCGACGACAGTCTCTGCAGCACGCGCTGCTGCTCGTCACGCGGCGCTTGCGGCGGCGGCAGCAACGCGGCCGCGACCTCACCCACCATCTCCACCGCCTGCGCACCGGGACCGGCGTCGAGTGCAAAGCGCCACATGGCGCCGGCGACGATGACCACCAGCACCAGGCTGGCCACCACGGTGAGGTAGATCTGCACGTAGAGTTTCTTCACGGCCGCACTTTGGTCATGGCGGCTGCGCTTGAATTGGTCACCTCTGCGCTTCGATTCGTCACGGCTGCGCCTTCGCAAACACGTAACCCGAACCACGCACGGTGATGATGCGCCGCGGCTTCTTGGGATCGTCTTCGATGGCCTGGCGGATGCGCGAAATCTGCACGTCGATGGAGCGATCAAAGGCCTCCAGCGCTTCGCCCTTGACCAGATCCATGATGGCTTCGCGCGACAGCACGCGTCCCGGATGCCCGGCCAGCGCGACGAGCAGCGTGAACTGATACGACGTCAGTTCGCGCACCGCGCCGTCCACGCGAACCTCGCGCGCGCCGCGATCGATTTCCAGCCGGCCGAAGGCGAGCACGTCGCCGCGCCCGCCATCCAGCCCGTAGCCGCCGGTGCTGTTGGCCGCCGCGCCGGGCGCACGGCGCAGGATGGCGCGCAGCCGCGCCAGCAGTTCGCGCGGTTCGAAGGGCTTGGGCAGGTAGTCGTCGGCACCGAGTTCCAGTCCGATCACGCGATCGGTGGCATCGCCGCGCGCAGTCAGCATGAGGATGGGCAGGCCGGCATATTCCTGGTTGGCACGAATGCGCCGGCACACCTCGAGGCCATCCATGTCCGGCAGCATCAGGTCGAGGACGAGCGCGTCGAACGGCCCGTCGTCGAGGCGGGCCAGCCCGCCGGCACCGTCGGCCGCGATCACGGCGCGATAGCCGGACTGTCCGAGGTAATCGGACACCATCGCCGCCAGTCGCGGGTCGTCTTCAATGAGGAGGATGCGCTGCATGGTCTGTCTGCTGTTCGAACGGTTCGGTGATCATTGACCTGCGCGGTGACCCGATCGTCAACGTCGGGCCGAAGCACGCAGTCTACAGCCCGCGCAGTTTACAACCCGCGCGGCCCAACCCCGGCCGAAAGCAAGACCAGGGTTTGTTACCGGCTGCGGTGGATGGCCAGGTCACCCGCGCATCCTGTCCGCCCACTCCATCCATTTCTCGAGCTTGCCGGCGACCTTCTGGCGCTGCTGCGGCGTCAGCACGTCGGCCGCGTCTGCAATAGCCTGGGTGAGGCGCTTGCTGGTAGTCTCAGCTACCAGCAACTGATCGGCTCGCAGGCGTTCGATGGCGGCGCGATCCACCGTGTCGGCTTTCATCAGCTTGATGGCATCGACGCGCGCCGTGCGCAGCTGGTCGCGCAGCGGGGCAAGGTCGGTGAAGGCGGACTTCACGATGCCGGAGAGCTTTTCCTGCTGCGCCGGGGAAGCATCAGTCTCGACGGCGAAGTGCTTCACCATACGGTCGACGTGCTCGTTCACGCGCGCCGGATCGGAGGCCATCGTCGCGTAGGAGGCGTGATGCATGCCGAAGTGCCCCGGGCCGCCTTGTGCAAAGGTCTTGCCGATGTAGCCACCGGCGGTACCAGCCACCAGCGCCAGCAGCACGGCGAAGAACAGGCCGCCGCGGCGATGCCGGCGAAAGCCGTGGCGGTGACCCTCGCCATCGTGATCATCCTGGCATTGGCGGCTGCAGCGTTCGCGGCGCGAAGACTTCTGGTCGTCGGCGCCGGCGGCAGCGGCCGTGGGTGATGAAGAAGACTGCGTGGTCTCGGTTTGTTGCGTGGACATATTCGACTCCCTTGGTGGATTGGCTGTGATCCGCAGGACCGGAATGACCCTGCGCACGCCTCACAAGTTAGTCGCCGGCTGTTGCGCCGCTTTCTCTGCCACGTAAAGTAATGTAACTGCGGTTATGCAACTGGCCGTGTGACTGCGATCAGGGCAATGCCACTGGCCGCGCACATCGCCCGCGCCGAAGGCGTCAGGCGGAATAGAGCCGCACAAACTCCTCGGGATCGGCCGGCGCGGCGCGGTAATCGCCCTGCATGAAATCGCAGCCCAGCGCGGCCAGCTGTCCGGCAACGGCCTCGTTCGGCACGCCGATCACGGTCACTTCGATGCCGAGCTGATGCGCCAGGTCGGCCAGTGACTTCAGCACCATGCCGGAACGCGGCAGGGTCTCGCCTTCGGCCGTTTCGACCTGCGGAAGATTCGTCACGCCGGACAGGTCGATCTTCATTTCATGAAATGGCATGGTAGCGAGGAAGAACAGCGACGATCCGGGCGACCCGGTGTCGTCGATGGACAGCTTCACACCCATCTCGTACAACTTCTGCAGCGTGGCACGCGCCTCGGCGCTGGCCTTCAGCAGCGGGATGCCTTCGATTTCCAGCATCAGCCGGCCGGCGCGCAGCCCCCAGGTGCGCAGCGCACGCTCGACCAGTTCGGGCAGATCATTCATCAGCAGCGCCCGCGCCGGCAGGTTCACCGCAACGCGCAGGTCCAGGCCAGCGCGCTGGCGGAATTCCGCACAGTTGCGCAGCGCGCGATTCAATACCGACGACAGCAGCCGGTCGACGATGCCGATGGCTTCGGCCGCCTGGATGGCGTCCTGCATCGGCACCAGTTCACGCGTGCCATCCGGCCAGCGCAGCAGGCTCTCCATGCCCATGATCTGGCCGAAGCGCAGGTCGAATTGCGGCTGGAACACGATCTCCAGCGCATCGCCCGCCACCGCGGAACGCAAGCGCCCTTCGCGCACCAGCAGCGCGGCACTGCCATCCTGCGCCACATCGTAGAGGGCAATGCGATCGGGCAGTTCTGCGGCGGTCACGCAGGCGGTGCGCGCCTGGCGCATCAGCGCGCGCGCGTCATCGATGTCGCCGCTGTGCGTGGCGATGCCGATGGCCGGCGAGGCATAGACCTCGTCTTCGCCCAGCCACAACGGTTCGTGCAGCGCGCGGCGCAGCTTCTCGGCGGCCATCAAAGCCATCTGCGGATCGGCCAGCGGCGCCAGCACACAGGCCACCTGGTCGCGCCCGAATTCCCCGAGAAAATCACCTGGACGCAGCGCGTCGTTGCGCACCGTGGCGATCAGGCGAGCACGCACAGCGTCGCCGATCTCGTAGCCATAGTGCGCATCGGCACGACCCACCAGCCCGAAGTGCACCACCAGCAGGGCAAGGCCCTGGCCGTCGGCCTTGCGCTCTGCGAGGGCGGCATGCAACTGCTCGATGAATCGTCCGTCGGTGACGGAGAAGGCGCCGCCCTCCGCGCGAGGGAGGTCGGCGGAACTCACAGGAACAACTCGCGCGGATCGATCTTCACGACGTCATAGCCGAGCGTGCGGCGAACCTGATAGGTCTCGGTGGGCGAGGACTTGGGATCACGCGACAGGTCGAGCATCTTGAACGGGCGGTTCTCGAAGCCCTTGGCGTCGCGCACCACCATCACGCGCGGTTTCAGGCGCAGCGTATTCTGCGCGATCACGACGGCCACTTCGCCGCTGTTGAGTTCGACGGCACAGCCCACCGGATACACGCCCACGCACTGGATGAACTGCTCGGCCAGGGCGCGCTGGAAACGCGTGCCGCGGCCCTTGTAGATGAGGCTGAGCGCATCCGACGGCGTCATGGCCTTGCCCAGCGGTCGCGGCGCGACGCAGGTATCGAAGAAATCGACGATGGCCGCGATCATGCCGGGGAAGGCAATGCCGCCGCCGCGCAGCCCGCGCGGGTAGCCGGTGCCGTCGAAATGTTCATGGTGCAGCGAGGCATGCGCCGGCAATTCCGGCGGCAGGCCGGCCGTGGCGCTCAAGATGCGCACCGAATGATCGACGTGGGTGCGGTACAGCGTCTCTTCCTCGGGCGTGTACGGATCGGTCTTGCTGATGAGTTCGGCAGGCAGATTCAGCTTGCCCACGTCCTGCAGCATGCCCAGCAGGCCGAGGTGCTCGATGCTCTCGCGCGGCAGCTGCAGGAAGCGGCCGAAGATGCTC
>CANIIN010000080.1 GCA_947467405.1 Betaproteobacteria bacterium
CATGAAGAGGCAGCTTCGCGACGGGCTGGATGCTTGAAGATGTCCGTGGATAGGGCGTCTACAAGCACTTTCTCTCGGTTCCGCCGCCTTGGCATTCTTCTCATCGTTGATGCAGGCGAAAGAAGATGGCGTCCACGAAGTAAGGCAGATTCGATAACCGGCGTCCTAAATTGTTCGTTCTGGAACGAATCAAGCATTAATATTCCAACTACCAGTTTGCTGACTCACAAAAGGAGAAGATAAATGGGCAACGCACTTGCAGGAAAAGCCATCGTCATCACCGGTGCCGGCGCCGGCATCGGCGCCGCCTACGCGCGTCACGCCGCGGCCGAAGGCGCGAAGGTGGTGGTGAATGACATCAACGCCGCCGGCGTGGACGAGACGGTTGCGTCGATCAAGAAAGCCGGCGGGACGGCGGTGGGGCGTGTTGCCGACATCACCTCATGGAACGAAACCGAAGCGCTGGTGCAGTTCTGCGTCAAGGAATTCGGCGCGCTGGACGGTTTTGCCAACAACGCGGCGATGTTCTACATGGCGCGCCCCGAGGAGGAGACCGAGGCGCGCATGCGCAAGATGGTCGAGGTGAACGTGCTGGGAACCATGTTCTGCGGCGTGCATGCATTGAAGCAGATGCTCAAGCAGGGCTACGGTTCGCTGGTCAATATCAGCTCCGGCGCCCATGCCGGGGCGCCGGCCATGGGCGCCTACGGCGGCACCAAGGGCGCTGCGGCTTCGCTGACCTATTCATGGGCCATGGATGCGGCCGGAACCAAGGTGCGCGTGAATGCCATCACCCCGTTGGGCAATACCAAAATGGTGGAAATCGGTTCGGATTATGCCAAGTCAAAGGGCGTCACCGGCGCCATCCTCTCCTCGCCCATTCCCCCTGAGCGCAATGCCCCGGTGATGAGTTTCCTGCTGTCGGATGCGGCGGCCGGCATCAACGGCCAGATCATCCGCATCCAGGACACCAGTCTGTCGCTGCTGACGCATCCCTCGGTCTGGCATCCGGCCCAGGAACGCGGTGAATGGACCACGGAAACCGTGCGCGAAGCGTTCGAGAAGGATTTCAGCAAGCGCCAGTTGCCGATGGGCATCGTGGCCATCGAAGGCACACTGCGGGAGTACGCGTCCCCGGTACAGAAGGTCCGAACCTGACGGCGTGATGGTTGTTTTCATCGGTCCGGACAATGCGGACAACGCGTGTGGAGGTCGCTGCGTGCAAAGTCGTGATGCATGCCTGATTCGGCATGGCTTCCGCAGTGGTTCTCCCATGGCCAGACATGAGCACTGACAACACCGAACCGAAATCACCGGCATCAGATCTGTTTCCCGAGACGGTTTCTGATCGGGATGCCGAGCGCATCACTGAATCGATCCGGGCGGAGCAGACGGCCGAGCAGGCTTTGCGTGCGCGCGCCGACGCGGACTCCCGTTCTGCAGGCAAGGCGCGCATTCGCGTGCAATCGGAGGCGGAAGCCATCGCGGCCGCCCTGTCGCGTTCGCGGGCCGAGCAGCAGTCGTTGGTGCAGGCCAAGGTGCGTGCCGATGCCGAAGCGCTTGCCTTGGAGACTTCCAAGCGTCGCCTCGAAGAAGAAACCGCCGCGCGTGAACTGGCGGAGTCCAATCAGGCGGCCGAGGGCAGGGCGGCTTCGCTGGCTGCGATTCGCGCGGAAGTGGATCGTCGTGCCGAGGCCCAAGCCCTGGCCAGAGAACGCGCCGACGCGCAAGCGGTGGCGGCATTGCTGGAGTCTTCTCGTGCCGCTCGCGAAGCCGCCGATGCGGCGCGGGCACGCATCGAGGCCGAACGACTGGCGTCGTTGCGCGAAGCGGAACGTGCGGCAGCGGAATCCGAATTGAAGCAGGCGCAAGCGGATCTGGCGGCTGTCGATCCCGACGTTTCGGGAAAGTCGGCGCTGTCCGGCTACAATCGGGTCTTGCACAGGATGGCGAACAGCCCGACGTCCGTCATGGCTGCCGTCGCCATGCTGTTCGTGTTGGCGATACTTCTGTTCGGGCTGTGGGGTGGCGTGGTGTACCGATCCGAATGGCTGCGTGCCAGCGAGGCCATTTTCGGGCCGCGGACACCGGTGCCCGATCCGGCACTGCGGATGGATCGGGATCACGGCAGGTTCTCCGAGCAGATCGCGCAGCGCCGCGGGACGAGCCGGCCATCGAGATCGACGGCACGGAAGAGTCCGCAACAATGATCATCAGTACCAGGATCACGGAAAAACAGGATATGAAATTGAATTCGACAAAGTGGATTGAGAGTCCCGGCTTGGATGCAGGGCTTGGCATGTGTCGTTGCGACGGGATCTCGTGATGAAGGTATCCATCATCCCGGTGACGCCCTTCCAGCAGAATTGTTCCCTGCTGGTCTGCGAGAAAACCAATCGCGCCGCGCTGGTCGACGCGGGCGGAGACATCGATGTGCTGGTCGGGCAGCTCGAGAAGCTGGGCGTGCAGCTCGAAAAGCTGTTGGTCACGCACGGCCACATGGATCACTGCGGCGGCACGGCGGCCATCGCCAAGCGCTTCGGCGTGCCGATCGAGGGGCCTCATGTCGACGACAAGTTCTTGATCGACGAGGTGGAGAAGAGTGCGGCGCGTTATGGCTTTCGCGATGTCGCGCCGTTCACGCCGGATCGCTGGCTGGTGGGCGGTGACACGGTGCGTGTCGGCGACATTGAGTTGCAGGTCAGGCATTGCCCCGGTCATACGCCGGGACATGTGATTTTCTTCAGCGACGAGTATCGACTCGCCATGGTGGGCGACGTGCTGTTCCAGGGGTCGATCGGCCGTACGGATTTGCCGCGCGGCGATCACGACACGCTGCTCGACTCCATCTGCACGCAGCTATGGCCGCTCGGCGACGACGTCACCTTCATTCCCGGTCACGGTCCGACATCGACCTTCGGCGAGGAGCGGGAAACCAATCCGTTTGTGGCCGACAAGCGATTCCGCTGAAATACCAACCGGGGCCTGTCCGCCCCTCGCGATGGTAAGGGCCCTCGACTGGATCAGGGATTCAGTCCCTGAAACAGCTTCTCCCGACCCACCTTGATGTCGAATTGGCCGTCGTACATGAAGATGTCGGCGGTGGCGAAGGTGTCGTTGAAGTTCTCGGGGATGAATGATCCCGTGCCCACCACGTCGACCGGTGCACGCGAGTTGGCGAACATCTTGCACTTGAAGAGATTGAATCCCGATGAGCAGACGATGCGCGCGGCGTTGAAGCCATGGGTGTCCAGCGTCTGGCGCATCTGTATGGTGGCCGCCACCGACACCCCGGTCCCGAACAGCACGCGACGCACGCGGTCCTTCACGATGTTGAGCGTGTCGGCGTCGTAGGCTTCCTCGCCCATCACGTAGCGCACCGCTTCGTACTCGTTGGGCATGTGCAGCCAGTTGACGATGATCTCCACCGACTTCTCGAAATTCAGGCCCTCCGCGTAGCGCTCGCCGTGCGTGTCGAGGCGGATCGACAACTGGCGCAGGCCGCTCTTGTCCTGTGGAAGATAATCGTTGTACCACCAGCGGCAGATCTCCAGCGTATCGCTGTATTCGCGCCCGAAGTAATCCACCAGCACGGTGAGATTGTCCTGCGGGTGCGTCTCGACATAGAGTTGGGCTGCGCGCAGCGTCGAGCCGGCATAGCCGACCAGCGCGTGCGGCATGGTGCCGATGCCCTGTTCGGTGCCGTAGAAGTGCGCGGTGAGGTCCTGCGACGAGCCGACGAAGCCGGTGGCGCCGTTCAGCTTGGCGATGCGTGAGCCGACCGAGGCGCCATAGGCGGCCAACAGCGACAGGTCGTCGCCGGGCGAATGGCGCGCGTGCATGTCCAGGAAAGCGGCTTTCTTCAGGTTCATGGCCATGCGGTTGGCGTTGTAGGCGGAGACGCAGGCCACGCCCACGCGTTGCAGGATCAGCGTCTCCAGTTCCGCCAGCGCGGCAAATGATCCGGTGTAGAGGAAAATGGGCTTCTGGTCGGGAACGAACGCGCCTTCCTCGTAGAGCCGGGTGATCTTGAGCGGCGTGGCGTCGGCCGGATAGTACTGGCGCAGCATCTCGATGGCGGGATTCACCGCGCAGATCACACCGCGGCGCAGGAACACGCCATAGGTGACCGTCTTGTCGCCGAACTTTTCGACGATCTGGCGCGATTTGGTGAAATACTTGTCGGTGCGGCGTCGCACGTAGGCCTGCTGTTCGCTGGATAGCGGTTCGAGCGGCTTGTTCATGCCGTGCTCCTGGTTCGGTGGGACTCGGTGCGGTCTGCGGACTTATTCCGCGAGAAGGCAAGGATGGTAGGGAATTCTAAATGACATTGCCGGAGGACATCGCCCCATGACATCGCCAGGGCAGATCGGCCGGGCGATCTCGCCATGAGTGCGCGTGGCACCCGGTTGTTCGTCGGTGCGGCGGCCACCATGCTTGCGCTGACCGGCTGTCGCGGCAGTTTCTTGGTGCAGGCCGGAGGCGGGACGAGTGCGCCGTCGCAGGCTGCGCCCGGAACCACCGTGACCCGTTCGCAGGTGAGCCTCGGCGCCGACTCTGCGCTGGGAGCCGTGATTCTGCTCGGCATCATTGCCGCGGACGGCGTGCACGCGGATCGAGGATCAGCCGGGGGCGGAACCTCGCGCATCGAGGATGTGCCCTCGAGCGGAACGGGGCGGCACGAACTGGATCCTTCACGCAGTATCCGCGTCCAGGATTGTTCCCGGCCGGTGGATCTGGCGGGCGGCAATCTGGTTTGCCGCTGAATGCTCGATGGTTGAGCGCGGGTTTTGCGCGGGTTGTGCGCGGCTCAGGTTGGCGCGCGCAGCATGTCCAGTATCGTGCCCAGTCGTTGTCGCCAGGTGTGGCGCTCGAGGGCGACGCTGCGCGCAGCGTCCATTTCATCCGCAAGCGGCGTGGACAGGGTCTGCTGCAACAGCGCGCCCAGGTCGTCGAGATGCGTCATGGAGTAGAAGCGCATGCCTTGTCCGGCGAACTCCTTCTCCAGCCAGCCGCGCGCGTTGGTCACCGGCAGGCAGCGGTTGACCAGCAGATTGAAGATGCGGTCATTGGCGCCGTTCAGGTAGGTCGAGGCATCCAGCGCCATTTTCGACCGGCCGGCGAGCACGAAGAATTCCTCGTAACTCAGCGGCGGTCGTATGGTGACGGTTGACGGCCAATGGTGGCGGTCGTGCGCCTCCCAGCCTTCGCCGACGATGGTCATGTGCAATCCGCTGGCTGCGGCCGAGTGCACCGCATCCTGTCGCAGTCGCGCGCGCAGAAAGTACTCGACCCGTTGCAGCCACAGCGTCATGTCGTCGGGTGTGGCGACGAGCTGTTCCTCGCGCACCATGTCCAGCATGACCTCATGCAATGGAACATCGGGCGAGGCCAGGGCGCGATCCGCCAGCTGATCGCAGCGTGGGGCCTCCGGCGACTGGCGCCACGGACGATCCAGTGCGTCACGCTGCAGATTGCCGATGTAGAGCAGGTCGATATCGCGTTGCGACCACGGCACGGAGCGGTCGTTTTCGACGCGTGCCGCAGGTGGCACGAAACAGGTCGAGCGCAACTGCAGTTGCGGCAGCGTCAACGCGATTTGCGCAGCATGCGTCAGGTCGGGGACTGCGGCATAGAGGCGGTTCGAGATGATTCCCTGCAGCGGCTGGTAATAGGGTTGGTCGCAGAGCAGGCCGATGTAGGCCGCATCGATGGAGTCGAACAGGGCTTCGCCCTGGCTGCTGCCGTCCCATACCCGCCCCTTGGACAGGGCGTAGCCCCAGCAGCACGGGTCGATGACCACGTCGATGTCGTGGTTCAGCACCAGACGATAGAGCGCCTCGCGTTCCGCGGTGCTGGCGTCACCGATCTGCGCGGAGTCGAATGCGACGGTTTCGTGACCCAGCTCCTGCGCCGCCTGCGCAATGCCGGCCAGGTAGTCCTGAAAAAAGGATCCGGGAGTGACGTTGGTTTGGCCCAGCAGCAGGAAGCGCATGCGGTATTGTTGCAGAATGTACGTGGCGGACGAAATGATTCCAAAAATTGAAGTGCTCAAGACGAAAGGGAGGCTCTTATGTCCAGTTTCTATCTTAGTATTCGCGTGAGAATACCTGCGCTGCTGGCTGCCATGATGCTGTTGCAGTTGCCGGCCGCAGTCAGCGCGGCCGACGTGGCCGGGATTCGAATCGATGACCGGGCCCGCGTGGCGCAAAGCGACCTGCAGTTGAATGGCGCCGGCGTGCGGACGAAGTTCGTGTTCAAGGTGTATGTCGCGGCCCTGTATCTGCCGGAACGCAAATCATCGACGGCGGAGATTCTCGCGCTGTCCGGGCCCAAGCGGGTCAGCATGCGGTTGGTGCGCGACCTCTCCGCCGAACAACTGGTGGAGGCGCTGGAGGAGGGCATTCGCGACAACACGTCGCCCGCGGAACTCGAGGCATTGTCGTCCAGGCTGGTTGAACTGAAGGCCATCATGCTGGAAGTGAAGCAGGGCAGGGACGGCGACCTCATGACGCTGGATTTCCTGCCGGGAACGGGAACGCAAGTGGCCATGAACGGCACCGTGCGCGGCAAGGCCATCGCCGGTGACGATTTCTATCGTGCGCTGCTGCGTATCTGGCTGGGCGACAATCCGATCAGCAAGGATCTGAAGAAGGCGCTGCTCGGTCAGTCTTGATGCGCCGAGCGCGATGCTGACCGCTGCGGCATGACTGTGGATCGGCTGCGTGCGCGGTTATCTGGCGCTGTCCTGCCGTTCGGTGAGCGAGCGCAGCTTGCGCAGGTCCGGAAACACTTTCGCGCCCACGATGACCAGCAATACCGTCGCGAAGCCGCCGGACACCACCGCAAAGACCGGATTGGTCAGCGCGGCCACCGTTCCCGATTCGAACGCGCCGAGCTCGTTGGATGAACTGACGAACACGTTGTTCACTGACGATACGCGGCCGCGCAATTCATCCGGCGTATAGACCTGCACGATGGTCTGGCGCGTGATCACGCTGATGTTGTCCAGCGCGCCGATGGCGACGAGCACGGTCAGGGACAACCAGTAGTTTGTCGACCAGCCGAATATCACGGTGGCCGCGCCGAATCCCGCCACGGCCAGCAGGAAGGTGCGCCCGGCGTTTCGCGACGGCGGCAGATGGCCCATGATCAGCGCCATCGCGACGGCGCCGACGGCTGGTGCCGCGGTCAGCCAGCCCAGTCCGCCCGGCCCGACCATGAGGATGTCCTTGGCGTAAACGGGCAGCAACGCCGTGGCGCCGCCGAACAGCACGGCCAGCAGGTCCATCGAGATCACCGCCAGGATGACCTGCGTGTTCCAGACGTGCAGGATGCCGCCGAACAGGTGCTTGAGCGTGCGCTCGGAGGAGCCACTGGGCGGTTGCGGTCGGATGCGCGACGACAGGAACAGCGCAACCATGATTAGTGCGAAATTGATTTCGTAGACGGTCAGTGCCTGGCCGGATGCCATGATCAGCAATCCCGCCACGGCCGGTCCGACGATGGCGGCGAACTGGAAGGTGCCGGAATTCCAGGTGACGGCGTTGCCCAGCGCAGCCGTCGGCACGATGTTGGGCAGGATGGCCGATCGGGCCGGGCGACTCAGCGTTTGCGCGGCGCTGCCCGCGGCGCAGGCCAGATAGATCCACCCCACGGATGCCTCGGCGAACGACGCATAGGCCAGGGCGGCTGCGGCAGCGGCAGAGATGGCCAGGCTGAGCGACAGCAGATTGCGGCGGTCGTGGCGATCCACCCATTGCCCGGCGGGCAGGAACAGCAGAAGCACCGGCGCGATTTGTGCCAGCCCGATCCAGGCCAGCGACAGCGCCGAGCCGGTGCGCTCGTAAATCTGCCAGCCGACCGCCACCGCCTGCATCTGTGAGGCGAGGCTGGTGATGGCCTGCATGGCGATGAGGAGTCGGAAGTCCGGAATGCGGAATACCGCGTACGGCTGGTGAGAGGATGTTTTGGTCATGGCGGGCCATTCTATCGGGGTCGGGCTGCAGCCGTGATCTTGCGCGGAACGCTTCCGCCTGTTGCACGCAGGTCGCAATGGGCGGGGTTAGAATGATGCTCGACATCAAGACAACAATGGTGAGCGTCATGACCGTCCAACATCCCTTTCATCTCGCGTTTCCGGTCAACAGCCTGGACAAGGCGCGCACCTTTTACGGCGGCCTGCTCGGCTGTCCCGAAGGGCGATCCAGCGACAGCTGGGTGGATTTCAACCTCTACGGCCACCAGATCGTGGCGCACCTTGCGCCGCTCGAAACCGGACACCAGGCGACCGGACTGGTGGATGGCGACGACGTGCCGATACGCCACTTCGGCGTGGTTCTTTCCATGGAGGAATGGGAGTCGCTCGCCAAGCGTCTGCGTCAGGCCGGGATGGAGTTCATCGTCGATCCGCACATCCGTTTCAAAGGGCAGGTCGGCGAGCAGGCCACCATGTTCTTTGTCGATCCTTGCGGCAATGCGCTCGAGTTCAAGGCTTTCAAGGATATGGCCAATCTGTTTGCGAAATGAGTCATGGCCAGCGTCGCATCGTGCGGATCAATCTGGCCGTGCTGGCCGGGACGGTGACGGCATGAGCACTGGACATCGACCCTGGCAAGCCGTGCACGTTTCGCCGTTTGGCGCGGTTGGCATCCGGACCGCCGGCGATGGCGTCGAGGAACTCTTCTTTCTGAAGACCGGTACGCGCGCCATCGCGCCGGTTGATGCGCTGGCCGAACGCGTCTGCCGGCAGATCAATCGCTATCTTGATGATCCGGAGTTCCGTTTCGACCTGCCGCTGCGGGAAAAGGGCACGGCATTCCAGCGCAGCGTATGGCGTGCCATCAGCGCGGTTTCGCCCGGGCACACTCGCCGCTATGGCGAATTGGCGGCGGAACTGGATTCCGGCGCGCGCGCCATCGGTCAGGCGTGCGGCTCGAATCCTTACCCGCTGGTCGTTCCCTGCCACCGCATCGTGGCGGCCGGCGGCATGGGCGGATTCGCACATTCACGCGGCGGGTATCTGATGGACATCAAGCGCTGGCTGCTGGGGCACGAGAGCCGGCTGTCCCCTCTGCTGGG
>CANIIN010000081.1 GCA_947467405.1 Betaproteobacteria bacterium
CGCGGCTGCAGTTCCGATGCGTTGCGCAGCTCGGGCGGAGGCGGTCTGCTGTACTGCTTCGCGGCGAAGTAATTTCACAGCCCTCTGACGAGGGGCATGTTTGGAGGGCGCGTTCGCAAGAGCGCGCCCTTTTTCATGGGCCGCCGGCCATGGTCCGCGTCGACAGACGCGTTTCAGCCTGGTCGTATCATGACGGTCGAAGCCGCCCTGGAAACGTCAGGACAACAATCACAGCGGCAAGGAGGAGCGACATGACATCGGAGCAATCCGTCGGCATCACTGCGCCCGCCCAGCTGGATCGCTGGGACGAACGCTTCTATTGCCACGAGGATGTTTACATCCGTCCCGGCATGACGGCCACCTATCTCGCCAATCAGGGCCGCCAGCGCAGCTGGAGCGAGGGACTGAACAACACGCTGGTGGGCATCTTCGGTCAGCTGCGGCCGGTCGGCAACGCGTGGCCGCGCGCCGTCAATCTGTGGGAAACCTCGTGGCGGCGCAAGGTCGGCGCTCTCAACGAACAGTTCGGCCCGAACGAAGGTGCCAAGCCGGCCAACGACAAGGTACTGGATTCCTGGTGGCGTTCGTCGGCCGGCCATCGTTCCGGCGGCTGGGATCGCCTCATGCTGCCGGGGCCGGGCTCGTTGTCATTGGCCGATCTGCAGAAAGGGCCGCCGCTGCACGCAGTGATCCAGCAGGTGGTGCGCCTGCGCATGGGGGCGAAGAAGGATTATCTCGCCTGGTTCGGTGAAAGCGTGCCGCGCGCACTCGCTGGCAACGCGTGGCGGCCGATGATGTGGCTCGACCCGCTGCATGGCCAGAGCGCCATCGTCTACTACGGCGCCGAAAACTGGGATCATGTGTCCGAACTCGGGCGGGTGCTGCCGGTGCCGGATGCCGCATGGCAGGCGCGGGCGGATTCGAGCGCCCTGCAGGCCTGGAACACCAGCGAATTCCTGCAGAGGAAATGACATGACCGAGACCGACAACGAATCCTGGGTGGTCTGGGAACTGATGGGCTCTACCGACGGCCGAACGCGCGGCGCGATGACTGCACTGCTCGGCACGACCGCTGCCAGTGCCGCCTACCAGGGCTGGGATCTGACACTCAAACTGTCCAGCGTCGGCAGCGACGGTCACTGGCCGCATGTGATGGGGCTTTGGCGCGTGCCCGATGACGCCACGCTGGGCGCCACGCTGGCGCACGGCTGGGACGACGGCGTGGACGAGAATGGTTTCACCTGGGGCAAGTCCAAGCTGTATCGCAAATTGCACGGCGACCTGCGTGCCAGCGATACCGCGTACCTGTTCGAGTATCTGGTGGCCGACACGCCGTCGGCGCTGGCTGCGCTGAAGACGCCGGACCTGGTGTTCGCCGAAACGCTGGCACCGTGGCAGGGGGTGGCGGTGTGGAGCGCGACCGATCTCTTCAAACTCACCGAACGCGAGTGGCAGGGCATCGGCGCCGCTGGCGCGCCGGGCATCCGCGGCGCCACCGGCTGGTGGGCGGTGCTGACGCCGGACCGGGATATCGTCTGACCGGAATCATGCGTGCGCAGCGTCATGCGGCAAGCAATTTTCTGCATGACGATGCCTGAAGATGCCCTATCTGCGGGTATCTTCAGGCATTCTTCCTCGTGTCGCAGTTGGCAGGCGGTGCGCTTGCCAGCGTCCCGCGCCACCTGTATCCGTGCCTAGATCGCGCCGGCGGACTTGAGTTTTTCGATATCCGACGCGCTCAGGCCGAGTTCCTGTTCCAGCACTTCCTGCGTGTGTGCACCGAGTTCCGGCGGCGGTCTGCGGTAGGTCGGCGGCGTGCGCGACAGACTGAGCGGACTGCGGATCACGCGCAGGTCGGGCTTGCGTTCCGATGGCAGCGACACGGCCAGCCCGCGCGCCTTGACCTGCGGATCGTCGAATACGGCTTCGGCGTTGTTGACCGGGCCGGCGGGGACTTCTTCCGCAGCCAGCGCTTCCACCAGGTCGAACTTCTTCCACTTGAGCGCCAGCGGCATGATCAGGGCTTCGACTTCGTCGAAGTGATCGTAGCGCAACGCGGGCGAGGCAAAGCGCGCATCCTTCGCCATCTCCGGCACGCCGAGCACCTTGCACAGTCCTTCGAAGAACGGATTGCGCGTGGCGAGGATGAAGACCTTGCCGTCCTGGCAGTCGACGAAACCGGCCCAGGCCATCTTGGTCATCACGCCCTGATCGGTGGTTGGCGATATGCCGCTCAGCAGGTAGTCCTGCGCCGCGTGCGAGAACAGCGCGACCGTGCTGTCCAGCAGCGCGATGTCGATGTGCTGACCGAGTCCCGAGCGGGTGCGCTCGAACAGTGCGGCGAGGATCGCGCTGGCCGCATCCCGTCCGGTCACGCAGTCGGTCACCACAATGCCGGTGATCACCGGGCCGGCGCCGGGCTTGCCGGCGGGGACGCCGATCACGCTCATCAGTCCGCCGCGCGCCTGGAACACCGCGTCCATGCCGCCGCGCATGGCAAACGGTCCGCTATGGCCATAGCCCGAGATCGAGCAGTAGATCAGCTTCGGGTTGATCGCGTTCAGCGTTTCGTAGTCCAGGCCATAGCGCTGCAGCGTGCCCGGAATGTAGTTCTCGATCAGCACGTCGGCCTTTTCGGCGAGCTTGCGCACGATCTCCTGTCCCTCGGGTTTCGAGAGATCGACGGTGATGGAACGCTTGTTGCGATTCCAGGCGGCGAAATGTCCGGACAATCCGTTGGCGGCCGGCGCTGCAGCGTACTGGCGCACATCGTCGCCGCCCTTGGGGCGCTCGACCTTGATCACGTCGGCGCCCAGATCGCCCAGCACCTGCGCGGCATAGGGTGCGGCCACGATGCGGCCGAGGTCGAGCACGCGGATGCCGGCAAGGGCGCCGTCGGAGTTTCGGTCAGAGGTTTTTTTCATGAGAGGCTGTTCTCCGGGTAGTGAGTGTGGTTCGTGGTGCATGGTCGCCATATCGGCGCATGACGATTCCTGCCAGGCCAAGTGCGGTCATGCCGCATCGCGTCTGGCGCAATTGCGTCACCGCACGGTGCACTTTGCTTATACGATTGTAATGTCTAATGAGGCAGGGTCGCCGCTTGAGAAGCCGGATCGCCTGTCGGCGATGCAAACCAGGATTCAGGAGAATTGAGCATGAGTGCGTTCACGATCAAGATCAACGATCTTCCGATTGAAAAGGTGGAGTTTCTCAAGTCGGTTGTCGATGCGGCGGTCAACGGGCGCTGGAACGAATTTCGAATGCTGGCCGATCAGGGCAAGTCGCGCTTTGGCATGTTGAGCGTGAACCACCTGCATCACGAACTGGCGGCGCCTGACCGGATAGACCCGCGTGATGAACCGATCAACAGCCAGCGCTCGGTGTGGGACGAACAGATGGCCCGCTATGTCGGTCAGGACGGCTGGGTCGGCAGGGCGCTCGATGATCTGACGTCGGCGGCGGACCGGGAGAAACTTCGCCGCCTGGCGATTTCCCGCGAATCCCCGGTGCTGAGCCTCGGATCCTGTTTCGCGAACAATATCGCCGGCGTGCTGGCTACGCTCGGATTCAGCAAGGTGGCGACGCTGCGCGTCGAGGAGGCGGTCAACTCGCCTGGACTGATTCGGCGCTATCTGAATCCGCAATTGATTCCCGCTGAGTCGAAAAATACCTGGGAGGAACGATTCGAGGTCAGGCCGGATCTGCTGCTGCGATCCCTGGTCGATGCCAGACTGCTCATCCTCACCTTCGGCGTGGGCCTCGAGCTTCGCTCGACGGCATCGGGCGACATGGATCTGGACGCCCATGGCGCGATGGAGCGGTTGCGCAGCGGCGCATCGGCCTTCGTGTTCCCGACGGTGGAAGAGCAGGCCGGCCACATCGTCGCCTGCCTCGATGCCATTGCACGACATGCGCCGGCGTTGCCGGTCGTGATCACGCTGTCGCCGGTCCCGCTCAGCGGGTACTTCGGCGAGTTGAACGTCGCCACGGCCAATGCGCTTTCCAAGGCCAATCTGCGCCAGGCCATCGCCTTGGCCCGGCAAGCCCGATCGTTCATCTACGCGCCGATTTACGAGATGGTCAGCAGCATCGCGCCGTGTGTCATGAATACGAGCGTGTGGGGGGACGGCAAGACCTCGCGCCATCCCTCGCCGGCCCTGGTGAAGGACATCTGCAGCGCCTTCGTGGACATGCTCGGCCGCACTGACGCTACCCCGACATAGGGTTCCGCTGTGACGCCGCGTCGCTTCAGGGCTTCAGCGCCTGATACAGGAACGGCAGGCTGACATCCATGCGGTAGTCGATATCGGAGTGCGTGTCCGGGAACTCCTCGTACACATGCTTGACGCCGGCCTCCGCCAGTCGCTTGGACAGGATGCGCGTGCCGTACTGGATGTGGTACTGGTCGTTCCAGCCGCAGTCGATGTAGATGCCGCGCATCGCCTTGAGGTTGTCGCGATAGCGCTTCACCAGGTTGATCGGATCGTTGGCCTGCCACTTCGCCCAGCGCTTCGGGATGACTTCGCCGGTCTCCAGATTGAACGGCACGCGAAAGCCGTTCGGTGCGCGCGGGTCCGGATCGTAGGTGGCCGCCATGCACAGGTTCATCATGCTGTGGCCTTCGGCGCCGGAGAGTTTTTCCTTTTTCCAGGCGTGGTCGATGAAACGGCGGATGCGGCCGTCGTCGAGCCCATCGGCCAGCCCTCGGGCAGTGGATGCTTTCTTCACATCCCACGCGCCGGCTGCACGCTTCGCCGCGCGGTGCTTCTCCAGCGTGTTGAGCGTATTGGGCCAGTCGTGCCAGTACACGAAATCGAAATATGAATCGCCGGAATGATCGGCGATTGCACCCCAGTACCTGGTGTACTTCATGGCGTGGATGATGGAACCGTAGCCGCCCGATGATTTGCCGAAGCAGCCGCGATGCTCGCGGCTGGCGAGTGTGCGGAATTCGCGGTCGACGAAGGGAATGATTTCGCGCGTCAGGTAATCGGCGTAGTGGCCGATGGCCGAGGAGTTCACATACTGGTTGCCGCCGAAGGCCG
This sequence comes from Betaproteobacteria bacterium, assembly GCA_947467405.1. Lineage (GTDB taxonomy): Bacteria > Pseudomonadota > Gammaproteobacteria > Burkholderiales > SG8-39 > CAIYPG01. The sequence goes on from CANIIN010000081.1 coordinate 5,046, forward strand.
TGAAGCAGTCCGGAAACACCACGATGGCCGGGCCCATTTTCTTCTCGTGCACGAGTCGCGCCACGCGCTCCGGGACATTTTCGCTGAAGGGCTTCCAGTTGGTGTGCGACAGACCGGTGCCGGTGAAGCCGACCAGATCGTAGATCACCGGAAAGCGCTGTTTCGTCCCGGCGTCATATTGCGGCGGCAGCCACGCGGCGAGCTTGCGCACATGCGGGTCGCCGAGCGGGTTGCCTTTCAGGATGGTCGAGGTGTGTTCCAGCACGACGACGGTGCCGGCGGGACCTTTGGGGCGCTTGATGGCCATGAGCGATTCTTCAGAATTGGTATGCGCCGGATTGTGTCACATCCCGGGCACCGTAACGGTGGCGCGGGCTGGTTCGATCGGGGTGAAACAGGTCGGCACGTGCCCGCTGGCGCTGCGATGCCGACCCGGATGCTCAGTCGCGCTCGCGTCTGCCGGTGGATCCCTTGCGCTCCGGCTCATCCCTGGCGTTGCGATGGCATTCCACGCAGTTTTCGAAGCTGCGGATGCCTTCCTCTTCGTGCTCGCGCCGAATCTTGTCGGGTGTGTGCTCATGGCAGCCGTAGCAGGTGTAGCGGCTGAAGTCGCTCTTGACGTGGCAGGTCACGCATTCGACGTCATGGTCGCGATCGAGTGCGAACAGCTTGTCGTGGTCGATGGTGGCCGGCTTCCAGTTCTTGTTGCTGTGGCATTTTGCGCAATTATCATTGACGTTGCGGTGCAGACTGTCCCTGGGCGCGACGTGACAGGTTTGGCAAACGTCGCGCGAAGCGGGGCGCAGCAGTTCGTGCGAGAACGGCTTGCGGGTGCGTTGCGTGAGTTTCGGTCCCTGGTGGTCGCTGTGGCAGGCCATGCAATCCTGTTCCAGCAGTTCCTGATGAAATGACGAACGGATGGCCGATTTCGTGACTCCCCCCGATGCCGGGGACCGGGCAGCGACAATCGGAGCTCCCTTGCTGGTGCGCCGGCCGATATCAGCCAGCGCATGACAGCTGGCGCAGCGTTCCACTGACGCGCCGCGCAACGGCGCGTGGCAGGCGAAGCAATCGGTGGCGATGTCGGCGTGCGCGTTGATGACCGGGCCGGGACTGACCATCAGGTGCGGATAGACGAAGATCAGCGCAACCAGCGCGACAAGATTCGCGGCGATAAGCAGCAGCCAGCGCTGTTTCACTTCCAGCCCCAGAAGAGGAAGATGGCGACGATGTGTGCCAGTGCGAGGACGGCGAATGCCAGGGTGATGGGGAAGTGCACGGCGCGCCAGCGCTTGACGGCATCGAAGGTCAGGCTGTCCCAGTACAGTCGGTCTTCCAGTTCTGCAGGCGTCAGGCCGCGTTGTTGCATGCGTTGCCGGGCTTGCTCGAGCCGCCGCCGCGCGCGTTCCAGCACATATTTTCCGGAGAGTCCGCTGGCCACGTTCACCAGCATAGCCCAGACCGCCAGCCAACCGAGTATCGAATTGAAATGGATGCCGGCATGCACCAGGACCAGCAGCGAGCCGCCCCAGGCCATGCGTTCATGCAGGCGCAGCAGCTTGACGGGCTGGCCCGACTGGATCAGCTTGCGCTTGCGCAGCGAGTATCCGAACGAGCCGATGATCAGCAGCGTGCCGGGAATGCCGAGATAGCGCCCGATCCACACCTTGTCGAGGATGTGCAGGACACCATCGAACAGCAGAGCGACGATGGCCAGCGTCGCCAGCGACAGCAAAAAGGGGAGTACTTCGCGTTGCAGCAGCCGTGCAGACATGGCGATCAGGCCTCCAGTTCCAGCGCCGATGCCGGCCTGCCGACGCACAGCAGGCAATGGCCCGGCGCCACGTCATGGTCCGGTTTGTGCAAGTACTCCACGCTGCCGGACAGCAGGCGGATCTCGCAACTGCCGCAACTGCCCGAGCGGCATCCCGAATCGACCTCCACACCATGGCGTTCGGCAAACTCCAGCAGGCTGGCATCCCGGCCATCCCAATCCAGCGTGCGGCCGGATTTTGCAAACCGGATCCCGAACTGGGTTGCCGTCGCATCGACTGAAGCGGAGGCCGTGGCGCGCTGGTCGCCGATCGAGGCCGGGCCGAACGCCTCGAAGTGGATGTCCTGTTCCGGCACGCCCCAATCGGCCAGCGCCGGCACCAGACTTTCCATCATGGCGGTCGGGCCGCAAACGTAGAACTGGTGGCGGCCATGTGGCAGCGTCTTTTTCAGGAGTTCGATGTCCACGTGTCCGGCATGCTGGTAGTCGCGGCCCTCGATGTCATGGGCGCCGGGCCGGCTGAACGCGACATGCAGATGAAACAGCGGGTGCGCGGCGGCGAGTTGCCGAAGCGTCGCTTGAAAGGCGAAATCGTCGCTGTTGCGCAGGCCGTAGAAGAGATGCACGGTACGCGCGGGTTGCTCCTTCAGGCACCAGCGCAGCATGCTCATCATCGGCGTGATCCCGATGCCACCGGCCACCAGTACGGCGGGCAATGCAGGCGAGGGTGCAATGTGGAAACGCCCTGATGGTGCCTTGACCCTCAGGATGCCGCCTTCATGAACATGATCATGAAGGTGGTTGGATGACAGGCCGGCCGGCAGTTCGGGATGTCCCGCCGGCGCGGGCACGCGCTTGACCGTGATTCGGTAGAACCCGGGGTCGGGACTGTCCGACAGCGAGTAGCAGCGCGTGACAGGGCGTCCGGGCTGAGTCTCGTTCGTGTCGTTCTCCGTGCGCTGCGTCGGCTGGTCGGTGGCCGCGACGGACAACTGGAAGGTCAGGAACTGCCCCGGCTTGAAGGGCGGCAGCGAGCCGCCGTCAAGCGGAGCCAGGTGAAAGGAGCGTTGCGACTCGCAGGTGTCCTCGAATTGGGTCTTCAACACCCGGAACTCGCGCCACCCGGCCCATGCGCCAGCGGCATCTGCCACGGCTGCAACGGGTGTGGCAGATGCCTGTGCGACGCCGGCCTGACTGTTCTGTTGTCGTTTGCGCAGCGCCATGCCGGTGACCGCCAGCACCTGCAGGAGGATGGCGGCGCTGATCAGCGTCAGGAGTTCCAGTGCTGTCATGGATGCTTGGCGGGCCTCGAGTTTGAACGGGCGGGACGCGCATGCCATGGACGGCGGCATGTCGATGGACTGCGTGCCAGCTTAATGCCCGTTGGAGTTCATCTCATTGACAATCGTCAATGGATTCGATGTGCCACTTCGATGCGTCGAGGGACGATTGAGACGCAACTGCAGATTGGGGATGCACCGAGCAGGGGGCGGTTGTCATGAAAATGTGCCCTCCGTGTATTTCCCGCTTCAGGGAATGTCTCCTCGAGGCGCTTGCAGTTTCAGGACTTGATCAATGCCTCCCTCGGGGCAATTCAGGGGAGTCATCTCGCCCTCGTCGCTGATGCACGAAATCATGGCGAAATTGAAGTCAAGGCAGCGGCCCGCATGCTACGATAATTCAGTGCAATGAATTGTCGGCGAATTGCAGACTTGAGGCAACGCAGTCATGACAAAAGAACGATCGAAGGGCAGAAAGGCCACTGCAACGGGAAGTTTTGTATGGCCCGCCCCGCCGTATCACGAATATGTCGATGAAGACGACGCAGAGGAATTTGGCGACTGCCTGCTGATTCTGCGTAACGGCGCGCGCATGAACGGCGTGCTGCTCAGTTTCTCCGCCGAAGAGGAAAAACTCAGCTTTCGTGCCGATGAGGCGCGCAGCGCCACCAATATTGCGTTCTCCGACATCCTGCGCATGCGCATGCTGCAGGCGCAGGCGATCCGCCGCGAGCGCATTCCCGGCGTCATGGACAAGGGGGATGCAACGAACGCCGAGCGTCGTCCGTTTCGCATCGAACTCTCCAACGGCCA
>CANIIN010000082.1 GCA_947467405.1 Betaproteobacteria bacterium
GATTTCAGCTGTCATGACAATTCATCGTCATCCCCGCGAAAGCGGGGATCCAGTGTCGTTCAATAGATTCAAAGTCGCTGGATTCCCGCATTCGCGGGAATGACAAATAAGGAAATGCTGATCAAGTCCAGAAAATCAGCATGCCTCGAAAAGCTTCCCTCTGAAGTGCCATATACAAGGGGGCTTGCCCCCTTGTTCAGTGAATCCATAACTATTCTGGCGCTCTCGATAATTGATCTTGGCACCAACAATGTCGGGCTGAGGGTGCGCCGCCGGTCTGCCCGCCCGGTAGAACCGGTCGCGACCGCTATAATGACGCAGCGATTTCTTCCCGCGGCAAACCGTGCCGTCACGGCGAATGCACCACCACCCCATCGAATCGAACCAGCGACACCGAACGAGCAGCATCAACCCAGCGAGGACTTCCATGCAGGTATTCGACAAGCTCTATATCAACGGCGCGTGGGTCGCCCCCCATGGCAAGAAGACCATCGACGTCACCAATGCTTCCACCGAGGAAGTCATGGCGACCATCCCGGAAGGCGATGAAACCGACATCGACGCCGCGGTGAAGGCGGCGCGCGACGCCTTCGACAGCTGGTCGGCGACCACGCCGGCGGCGCGCGCGGAAATCCTCAGCAAGATCCGCGACGGACTGAAGGCGCGCGGCGACGAACTGGCCAAGGCCATCGCCGCCGAAGTCGGCATGCCGCTGAAGATGGCCTCGCGCATCCAGGTGGGCATGCCCATCGTCACCTTCGGCAACTACACCAAGATGCTGGCCGACTATCCCTTCGAGGAACGCCTGGTCAATTCTCTGGTGGTGCGCGAAGCGGTCGGCGTGGTCGCGGCCATCACGCCGTGGAACTACCCGCTGCACCAGATCGCCTGCAAAGTGGCGCCGGCGCTGGCGGCCGGCTGCACCATCGTGCTGAAGCCCTCCGAAGTGGCGCCGGTGAACGCCTTCCTCTTCGCCGAAATCCTGCATGCCGCCGGCGTGCCGAAGGGCGTGTTCAACCTGGTGACAGGCGTCGGCACGGTGGTGGGCGAAGCGCTGGCGAAACATCCGGAGGTGGACATGGTGTCCTTTACCGGCTCCACACGCGCCGGCAAGCGCGTGACCGAACTGGCTGCGCAGACCGTCAAGCGCGTGGCGCTGGAACTGGGCGGCAAGTCGGCCTCGGTCATTCTGGAAGATGCCGACCTCGCCGCCGCCGTCAAGGGCACCATCGGCGCCTGCTACCTGAATTCCGGGCAGACGTGCTCGGCGCACACGCGCATGCTGGTGCCGGAATCGCGCTACGACGAAGCCAAGCAACTGGCCGCCGCCGCCGCGCAGAGTTATACGCCGGGCGATGCCTTCTCCGAGACGGCGCGCCTCGGCCCGCTGGTTTCCGCCACGCAGCGCGAGCGCGTGCGCAACTACATCAACAAGGGCATCGAGGAAGGCGCCGAGCTGGTGTGCGGCGGCGCGGAGGCCCCGGATGGCCTGCCCAAGGGCTACTTCGTCAAACCCACGGTGCTCGGCCGCGTCAAGCCCGATTCAACCGTGGCGCAGGAAGAGATCTTCGGGCCGGTGCTGTCCATCATCACCTACAAGGACGAGGAAGAAGCCGTGCGCATCGCCAACGACAGCCTGTACGGCCTGGCCGGCGGCGTGTGGGCAGGCAGCGAAGAGCACGCACTGAAAGTGGCGCGGCGCCTGCGTACCGGGCAGGTCGACATCAACGGCGGCGCGTTCAACCAGCTGGCGCCGTTCGGCGGCTACAAACAGTCCGGCAACGGACGCGAGAACGGCAAGCCGGGCCTGGAGGAATTCCTCGAGTACAAGGCCATGCAGCTGAAGGTCGAGAAGCAGGCTTAGCTGCTAAAAAGTCGGGCCGCGGATGAACGCGGAGAACGCGGATAAAAGCGAAGAAAATGCTTCCAGCAGCAGTGTGAGCTCGAAGAGATTGCCACGCGCTGCTGATTCTGCAATCAAGTGTGGGGTTTAATCCGCGTTCTCCGCGTTCATCCGCGGCCCGCTGAACGCTTTGGGTTTACTCCGCGTTATCCGCGGCATTCTTTTGCCATCACGCCCGGTTGCCGTACCCGATCACGCCCATCGCAAACCGCGCCAGACCGTAGCCGATCCAGATCGGCACGCGTTTCCAGATCGGTTGCGCGAACCAGTGCTGGCGCGCCACCACCACCGCGCCCTCCTCCATGGCCTCGTGCAGCGAGCGGCGCAATTCCAGCGCGAAGTCATGATCCTCGACCACGAGGTTGGCCTCGCGCGCCAGCGCCAGGCTGAACGGATCGATGTTGGAGGAACCCACCGTGGCCCAGTGGCCGTCGATGACCGCCACCTTGGCGTGCAGGAAACTCTTGTGGTATTCGCGGATCTCGACGCCGGCCTCGAGCAGCGTGCCGTAGAGCGCCCGCGAAGCGTAATGCAGCAGCATGTACTCCACGCGCCCCTGCAGGAGCAGGACAACACGCACGCCGCGCTGCGCCGCGTCGATCAGGGCATGGCGAAAGCGCCGGCCGGGAAAGAAATAGGCGTTGGCGATGAGGATCTCGTCCTTGGCCGATTCAATGGCATCGAGGTAGGCGTTTTCGATGTCGGCACGATGCCGCACGTTGTCCCGTATCACCAGGGCGGCGCGCTGCCTGCCCTTGGGCGACACATCGAAGTCATAGGACGGATGCATGTCCAGGCTGCGCCGCAGATTCGACCACGCGATCCACTTCCACAGTCGCACCGTGGCTTCGCGCATCGACCACAGCAGCGGGCCTTCGATCTGCACCGCGTAATCGAAGCGCGGCGGGATGTGTCCCGGCGTGTTCAGGTCGTCGATGAGGTTGATGCCGCCCAGGAACCCCACGCGCCCGTCGATCACCGCGATCTTGCGGTGCAGGCGTCGCAGGCGCTGCCTCTGCAGCGTCCACGGTGAAATCTGCGGACGGAACACCAGCCGGCGCACGCCTGCGGCACGCAGTTCTTCGATCAGCGCCTTGGGCATGTCCTGCGCCCCGAAACCGTCCACCATGACGCGCACCGTGACCCCGCGCCGCGCCGCCTGGCACAGCGCGTCGGTAATGCGCCGTCCGGATGCGTCATCCACGTAGATATAGGTCTCGATATGGATCTCGTACCGCGCCAGATGGATGGCACGCTCCAGCGCCGGAAAATACTCTCCGCCCGAGCGCAGCAGCGTCAGGCGGTTGCCGTCGAGGAACTTCGGCTTCATGCGGCCACGAGGTGCGCCGACAACGCGGCGTGATCGGAGATGCGCGACCAGGGCAGTCCCTGGTGGACCTCGGTGTCGTGAACGTTGAAACCGCGCACATAGATGCGGTCCAGCCTGAAGAGCGGAAAACTGCTCGGGAAGCTGCGCGCCGATTGGCCGCGATGATCGCTGAACGCTTCGATCAGGCCCAGGCTGGAATCCAGTTGCCGGCCGGCGCGGTTGCGCCAGTCATTGAAGTCGCCGGCGATCACCACCGGCGCCTCGGGCGGCACCTCGCGCAACAGGCGCTCGATCAACGCGCCGATCTGGTAGCGCCGGCCCTTCTCGTTCAGCGCCAGATGCACGCAGATGCAGTGCAGAGGCTGGGGACTGCCCGGCAGGTCGATCTCACAGTGCAGCAGGCCGCGCTTCTCCCAGGCGTGCGAGGACACGTCCTGATTCTCGGAATGGATGATGGGATAGCGGCTGAGGATGGCGTTGCCATGGTGGCCGTGGTCATAGATGGCGTTCTGCCCGTAGGCGAAGTCCGACCACACCGAGTCGGCCAGGAACTCGTACTGCGGCTCGGCCGGCCAGTTCTCGAAGCGCAAGGCGTGGCGATCGTTTTCACCCAGCACTTCCTGCAGGAACACGATATCCGCGCCGAGCTGGCGCAGGCGGTCGCGCAACTCGTGCACCATCATGCGACGGTTGAAGTGCGAGAAGCCCTTGTGGATGTTGTAGGTGGCAACGTGCAGGGTGGGAATACGGGTCATTGCATTTTCCGGTTCAGCACTGCCGGCCCGTTCGATGTCGGTACCGGAAACAGTCTATTACGCCTCATCATGCACTGCACGGGCGCCGTGCCGCAAGGGGCTGGAAGGCCCTGTTTGCGGAATGTCGGCAACGGAAAAATGTTCGCGTTACTATGCCATTCCTGAACCGCCCCGACAGGGGCAGACGCGCGGTCGGATTGCAGAGGAATTTCCATGATTCACCCCACCAGACTGCGCGCCGCGTCCGCATGCGCAGCCATTTTTTCCGCCGTGATCGGGATCGTTCCCGGCGCCCTGCACTTTCCTGTGGCAACATCCATCGGAATATGGGTGGTGAGCAACAGCGCCCGTGCGCAGCAACCCGCAGCGCCCGCAGCCGAACCCGCACCAGTCGAAGCGCCGCCGCCGCGCACCGTCGATGACATCATCAAGGTGCTCGACCAGTACAAACCGAACCCGGCCGCCATCGACGCAGCACGTGCGGTATTAGCCCAGCCGCTGATGGAGTCCGGTGATCGGCAGACGTTGTTCCGCCAGCATTACCAGCGTGGCATGGCGGCCCGCAAACTTTCCGACGACAGCACGGCCATCACGGAATTGCGCAAGGCTCGCGAGTACCTCCCTACCGGTCAGCCGGAAGCCCTGTTTGCAATGGTCGATCTGGGGAATGCTGAATGGCTGAGCGGCAACCCTCTTAACGCCGTCGAGATTACGAAGCAGGCGATGGGCATCATCCCGCAGAACATGTCTTCTTATGCCATCAGCTTGGCATCTAACGGCGCTTTCATCCATGGACAGCTCGGCGATTTTGCGGGCGCGCGCGCCTATCTTCGCAATGCAGAAAATACCTATTTGCGCATGACCCGCACCCCGATATTTGCCTACTATCGTCATATCTGGAGCTTTTATGTGGAGTTTGCCCGCGCTGAGGTTTTATTTGCCGAAGGCAAGCTGACCGAAGCCGAGGCGGCATACCGCAAGTCCCTGAGTGAATTCGACCTGGACCAGCCGAATCGCGAACTGAGAACCCGGCAGGGGATGTCTCAGATGACGGATGAAACCTTTGAAGCGGGGCGAACACGCAGTCTGCGTCGCCTCAGCATGACCCTGCTGCGAGAGGGACGCGCCAACGAAGCAGAAATCAACATCCGGGCAGCATTGAAAGCCTCCCTGGAACGCGTCGGCCGCTATTCCTCGGACACCATTCTCAACCTGCTGATCTTTGCCCAGATCCTGGTTGAGCAGGGACGCTTTGCGGAAGCCACCCTGATGGCCCGGGAGGCGGTCAAGAGCGTCGACGGTGCAGGGATCCCGCAACATGCTTACACGGCCATCAACGCCAGGCGGTCACTGGGCGCAGTGCTCGTATCGAACAGCAAATGGCAGGAAGCCCTGGACGTTTTTTGGGAGATGCGCCGCAACGCAGACAAGGAACCTGAACTGTCAAAGAAATTTGCTTTCGGCGATCTCGACTGGGCGCACGCACTGCTGAAGACGAACCGTGGGCAGGCCGCTCGCGGCATGCTGCAGGCCATCCTGGCGCATGACACCAAGCTGTATGGCGAGAAGGACCAGCGCACGTCGCTGGTCCGAGGGTTCCATGCCATTGCGTTGCAAAAGACCGGCGCGCGATCCGAGGCACTGGCCGATTTTGCCAAAGCCATGCCGATATTGATCGACCAGATCCGCAACGACATGGCGGCGGAGACGGGGAGCGTGCGCCAGGTACGACGCATTACCTACGTCATCGAAAACTACATCGAGCTGCTGGCCAAATCCCGGCAGGCCGGCCTGTCGATTCCCGGCGGCATCGATCCGGTCGCCGAATCCTTCCTGCTCTCCGACGTGGCGCGCGGCAGCGACGTGCAGCGCGCGCTGTCGGCCAGCGCCGCGCGCGCCACCATCAGCGACCCGGCACTGGCCGAACTGGCGCGCAAGGAACAGGACACGCAGCGCCGCATTTCGTCGCTGTCGGACATCCTGCGTTCGCTGCAGTCCGCACCGCCCGCCCAGCAGCTACCAACCGTCATCGCGCAGATGCGCAAGGACGTCGATCAACTCACCGCGGAACGGACCACCCTCAAGCGCGACATCGAACGGCGCTTTCCGGAATATGCCGAACTCATCGATCCCAAGCCGGTGTCGATTGCAATAGTGCAGTCGGCGCTGCGCTCGCAGGAGACCATCCTCTCCATCTATCTCGGTGAGGATACCGCCTTCGTCTGGGCCGTTCCCAAGACCGGCGCGCCCATGCTGGCCAGCGCTCCATTGAGCCTCGCCGGGGTCACCAAGACCGTCGAGGGGTTGCGAAAGGCGCTCGATCCTCAGGCCACCAGCATCGATGACATTCCGCCCTTCGACGTAGCCGGCGCCGCGAAACTGTACGCGGACCTGCTGAAACCGGTAGAGGCCGCATGGAAAGGCAGCAGCAAACACCTGCTCATCGTTCCGCACGGTCCGCTGGGTCAGTTGCCATTCGGACTGCTGCCGACATCACCCATCAGACTGGCCAGGGAAACTGTCACCTTCGAAGAATACAAGAAGGTACCCTGGCTGATCCGTGAAGCCGCGCTGACGCAATTGCCTTCGGTGACGGCGCTGGCCACGCTTCGCCGCACGCCCGCGCCGCGCGGCGAGCGGCGCATGTACCTGGGAATCGGCGATCCGTATTTTTCCAAGCAGCAGGCGGCTGAAGCGCTGCAAGTCACGTCGGTGAGCACCGCCACCACCACACGCGGCATGCCGATCAGGCTACGTAGCGCGCCGAAGACCTCGGGCGTCGACTCCGCCGAACTGGCGCTGCTGCCGCGCCTGCCGGATACCGCCGACGAATTGATTGAAATAGCCAAAACCCTCGGCGCCGATCCGTTGAAAGACCTGCTGCTGCACAAGGACGCCAACGAGAAGAATGTCACCACCATGAACCTCGCCGACCGGCGCATCATTCATTTCGCCACGCACGGTCTGGTGCCGGGTGAATTGAACGGACTCACGCAGCCCGCGCTCGCACTCACCGCGCCGGATGTGGCCGGCGTGGAAGGTGACGGGCTGCTGACCATGGACAAAATTCTCGCCCTGAAGCTCAACGCCGACTGGGTGGTGCTGTCCGCCTGCAACACCGCCTCCGGCGATGGCGCCGGATCCGAAGCCGTATCCGGCCTCGGCCGTGCCTTCTTCTACGCCGGCGCACGCGCCCTGCTCGTCTCCAACTGGCCGGTGGACAGCCTCGCGGCACGCGTTATGATGGCGGATCTGTTCAAGCGCTATGCCGCTGGCGCCCCGACCGGGAAGGCCGACAGCCTGCAAGCCGCCATGGTGGCACTGCTGGACAGTCCGGGGTTCATCGACCCGGCCACGAAGAAGCCGGCCTACTCCTACGCCCACCCACTGTTCTGGGCACCCTTCGTGCTGGTGGGGGATTAAGATGCACATTCTTCGTCAGGCTTAGTCTGACGGAATACTGCGCAGAAAAACAGGATCATGTCGATGAAAAAACCAACGAGCATTGGCACACTGCATCAGATCGCGGTCACGCTCGTCGCGACGGCGTGCCTTGTACTGGTCAATGCGTCGAGCGCGCAGCAGACAGTTCCCGAATCCGCACCTGAACCTCGGCCCACCGAAGCAGCCCCCCCGCGCACCGTCGAGGACATCATCAAGGTGCTCGACCAGTACAAGCCGGATCCGGCGGCCGCCGACGCAGCACGTGCGGTACTGGCTCAACCGGTGGTCGAATCGGACAACCGGCGCACCATGTTCACGCAGTATTACCAGCGCGGCCAGGCGGCGCGCAAGCTTTCCGACGACAGTGCCGCCATCGCCGAACTTCGCAAGGCGCGCGAATACACACCGGTCGGCGAATTTGACGCCTATCTGGCCATGGGCGCTCTGGCCAATGCGGAATTTCTGAGCGGCAACGCGCTGAGCACGATCGAAATCATGAAGTACCGCCAGACTGTCATTCCGCGCAACCTGACCGGCGCGCTCATGTCCCACCATGCGGTCGCCGCCAACTATTACAGCAAGCTGGGCGACTTCGATGGCGCCCGCGAGGCCCTGCGCAACGCTCAACAACTGTTCAACCAGATTTCACGCGGTCAGAATTTCACGTTCTACCGGCACCTATGGACATCAACCCTGGAACGCGGCCGCGCCCAGATATTCCTGGCCGAAGGCAAACTCGCGGAGTCGGAGGCGTCCTTTCGCAAAGCGCTTCGGGAACAGGAGGCCGATAAGGATGACCGCGAGCAGCGCAAGCGGCAAGGCCTCACTCAAACCACAGATGAAGACGTGGACGCGGTTCGCGGCCGACTGTACCGCGAGTTGGCGCAGACGCTGCTGCGTCAGGGTCGCGCCAACGAGGCCGAAATCAACCTGCGTTCTGCGCTGAAGATTTCGCTGGAGCGCGTCGGCCGCTATTCCAGCGACGCCATCAACGACCTGCAGACCTTTGCCATCATCCTCATGGAGCAGGGCCGCTTTCCTGAAGCGTCACTCATGGCGGCCGAGGCGGTGAAGAGCGCCGAAGGCAGCGGCATTCCGCAGCACGCCCTGGCGGCGATCAACGCGCGCCGGGCGCTGGGAGCGGCGCTTGTATCCAACGGCAAATGGCCCGAGGCACTGGAGATGTTCGAGACCATGCGGCGAAACGCCGAAAAGGAACCGGAGCTGGCGCGCAAAATCGCGCGCGGCGACCTGGACTGGGCGCATGCCCTGCTGAAGACGAACCGCGGGGCGGCGGCGCGCGCCATGCTGCAGACCATGCTGACGCAGAGCGCGGAGATTTACGGCGAGCGCGACCAGCGCACAGCGCTGGTGCGCGGCTTCTATGCCATCGCCCTGGAAAAAACCAGCGCGCGCAGCGAGGCACTGTCC
>CANIIN010000083.1 GCA_947467405.1 Betaproteobacteria bacterium
ACCCCCGGCCTCTACCGCCACTTCAACTGCCCGCTCTGCCAGTCGGACGACTACGGCTACGCGCTGTATTCACGCGAGGGCAGGAACAGCGTGCGCATGTCCTGGTTCCAATGTGCCGGCTGCTCGGTCATGTTCAACGACCCCGAGCGCTTCTCGCGGCTGGTGCGTCGCGTGCATGAGCTGAACGCCATCCGCGATGCGCCGCAGCGCGGCGAAGGGCCGCTCAGGTCCGAGTCAGAGAAAATGCAGCAGGAGTTGGACGAGCAGCGCGCCATCGACGAGATGAACAAGGGCGCGCGGCGACCGGTCCGGCGGCCTGACCACGCAGCGGACAAATCGACCGGCCAGCCGTCCAGCTGACTCGCAGGACATATCGGGGCACCCGGCTCGCAGCACAACCGAACCTGATCCGCATCGAACCATCAGCGTCACGCCGCATTCATGGCCTACTCACCCCGGTACTAGTACCGTTTCCTCACTTTGCCGAGATTGATTATCATGGCCCGTGCGGAATTCGGGCCTGCATGGCAACCCGTGCCCGCAGCTGACAACAACAGCGACACGGGAGATGGTCATGAAGCGATGGATGAAATGGATTGGCGTGGCGGTACTGGTCGTGGTGCTGCTGGCGGGCGCACTCGTCGCCACCGGGCTCTACATGGGTGAGCAGCGCATGGCGCGCCACCTCGACATCAAGGTGGATGCGGTGGCGTTTCGCGCCGAACCTGCGGCAATAGAACGCGGTCGTTACCTGTTCAACTCGCGCGGTTGCGTAGATTGCCACGGTGTCAACGGCGGCGGCGCCACGCTGGCCGATGATGGCCAGGGCCTGAAGCTCGCCGGCCCCAACCTCACCAGCGGCAATCCGCGCATGGCCAAATACCAGGAAGCGGACTGGGTGCGCAGCATCCGCCATGGCGTGGGCGTTGACCGTCGTGCTCTGCGCCTGATGCCCAGCGAAGACTACAACCGCCTCACCGATGACGATCTTGCCGGCATTGTTGCTTATGTTCGCCAGTTGCCGGCGCAGAGCGGCAACGAGCAGGGCACCATACAACTGCCGCTGCCCGGTCGCGTGGCCTATGGCCTGGGCGCCATCCCCGAAGCCGTGACCAAGATCGACCATAACCTGCCGCCAGCCAAACCGGTGGCCGAGGGCGTCACCGTCAAGCACGGCCGTTACATCGCCGAAATGTGCGCCGGATGCCACGGCGCAAAACTGCAAGGCGGCAAGATCAATGGCGCGCCGCCCGACTGGCCCGCTGCCGCACGCATCGCCCCCGGCGAAGGCAGCGTCATGCCGCGCTACAAGGACATCGAGGTTTTCGTGGCCATGATGCGCAGCGGCAAGCGCCCTGATGGCAGCGACATCAAGGTGATGCCGTTCTCGTCGTTGAAGACCATGAACGACACCGACCTGCGCGCGCTGCACCTGTATCTGGCGCAGGTGCCGGCGCCCTGATCCGCGACCCTGACCGCCGACCCTGAGATGGCGGGTCGGCAGCCTCATTGCCGCCGCTGTCCTGAACGACGTGAAGGGCGCGCCTGGCCGGCGTGCTCAGTGTCGATGCGCCCGAAGCGCGCCACGGCGGCGGAGATCAGCGCCTCGCAGTTCTTCCAGTCCGATACATCCACTTTGGCGGCTGCGGCCTCCACGCCCCGCGCCTGCATTGTCGCCTTTGACGTCCGCGGCGAAGATGCGCGCGCCCTGTGCACCCAGGTATTCCGCCACCGCCGCGCCGATGCCGCGTCCGGCGCCGATCACCACTACTGCCTTGCCTGCTACTGACTACGCCGCGCAGCGGCGTTGCTCAGTTGCTCGATGCCTCAGTTGGTCGAAGCCGACGTGGACTTCACCACCGGACCCCACAGCTCGAGTTCCTTCTTCATCACGGCCGCCAGTTCCGTCGGCGTGTTGCTGCGGGCATCGAAGCCGATCTTGGCAAAGGACTCCACCACGTCGGGCAGCTTCATCACGCGCACCGTCTCGGCATGCAGCTTGTCGATCACCGGCTTGGGTGTGCCGGCGGCGGCGATCAGGCACACGAAGCCCAGCACCTCGTAGCCGGGCACCGTCCTCGACACCGGCGGCACGCCCGGCACATACGACAGTCCGGTGGTATTGGTCACCGCGATCGGGCGCAGCTTGCCCGACTGCATGTGCGGTCCCGAGTTCAGCATCACGTCGAACATGAAGTCCAAGCGGCCGCCGATCAGATCGATCATCGCCGGCGCCGAGCCCTTGTACGGCACATGGGTCAGTTTGGTGCCGGTCATGCTGGCCAGCAGTTCGCCGGACAGGTGGTTCGATGAGCCGTTGCCCGCCGAGCCGTAGGTGATCTTGCCGGGATTGTCGCGCGCCGCCTTGACGAGGTCGGCCACCGTCTTGTAAGGCGCGCTGGCCGGCACCACCAGGATGTTGGTGTAGTCGCCCAGCATCGAGATCGGCGCAAAGCTCTTCAGCGGGTCGTAGCCGACATTGGGATAGAGATGCGGCCCGATGGCCAGCGACCCGGTGTGGCCAAGACCCAGCGTATAGCCGTCGGCGGCGGAGCGGGCCACCGTGGCAATGCCCAGCGTGCTGCCCGCGCCGGCGATGTTCTCCACCACCACCGTCTGGCCGAGGCCGTCCTTCATCTTCGGCGCGATGATGCGCGCCGCCTGGTCGAGCGGCCCGCCGGCGGCGAACGGCGCAATGAGCTTGATGGGCTTGTTGGGCCAGGCGTCCTGCGCCATGGCGCCCGCGGTTGCGAAAGCCAGCGTTACCGCTGCGCTGAATATGCTGAACTTCATGAGTTTCTCCTTGACTGGATTTTCCGGCTTGTTGCGGCAATGGCCCTGCATCGACAGCGACGTATCGGCAACATTGCCCGGAGGTTGACGCAGCGACAACGAGAATCAGTCTTCGGAATCAGTTTCGCTGGCGTCGCGGCGAGATTGTGACACTTCACCGTGATGGACGGGAGATGGCCTGGCATGACAGGGCGCGGCAACGTCCGGGCACGTGAGGAGACAGCCCTTGCGCGAGCTGGTCCGGAACCGGTCTGGAATGGGCAAGGCCCGAAGACCGTCTCCTGGCGGGCTTCTTCAGGCATCGATGCGCTGAATCCGCAAACAAAAAGCCCGCGCAGTGGCGGGCTTTTCGGGTGAGCCTCGGCCATTCGATCGTTCAGTTCGATTCCTTGATCACGCGTCCCGCCGTGGTTTGAATCGGCCGCGCGTTCATCGGATAGATGCGCGAGAACAGATTCAGCTGCTCGATCGTCGCCTGTACCGGCTGCTTCATCACGATCCACAGCACGTCTTCCGTGCACGGCGGCGTGGTCAGTGAACCCATGTACGTGAAGTAGCGGCGGTCGCCAGGCAGCATCTGGTTCATGTCGAGGCTGCTGGATGTGACGGTGATGTCGGAATTCTTCTCCAGCGGCAGATTGTTCAGCAGCATCTGCAGCACCGGTTGGCGTGCGCCGACTTCCACCAGCAGCGCCACCACCGCCAGCTTGCCCTGCGTGTCTTGATGCACCATGTGCACCACCATCTCGAACTGTTTGCCGTCGATCATCTCTTCCGACGGGCGATGGAAGTGGAACTGCACCAGCCGGAACACGCGTCCCTGCAGGCGCATGGAATTCCAGCCGTTCACGTTGGCCTGGATGGTATGACCGTTATCGGTCACCTTGAAGCTGCTGGGCCGGTACTCGAACCCGATCGGCTCCAACTCGACCTTCATGCCCTCGCGAATGTCGATCGGCGACTGGCGCTGGCCGGTGCCGCACGACGCGTACTCGGGCGCGAGCTTCGCCCAGGCCTGCGGGCCGGTCTCGCCTTCATAAGACCAGTGCGGCGGATGCGCAGCATGCGCGACGGCGCCGTGGCTTTCTTCGGCCTTGGTGTCGGTGACTTTGGAGGCGACAGACGCCAGTGCCTGGCGGCGCGTGGCAGCCGATATGCGCGGCACCGGGCGCTCGATGATGCGCTCGGGCGTGGCGCGTTCCGCCTTGTGTTCGGTGACTTTGCTGCTGCTGGCGCGCTTGGCGTCAACGGCAACTTCCGGTGCCTTCTCGCCGGCGGGCGGCACCTCGGATTTTGCGGCTGGTGCGGCTGCTGCGGCCTTGGATGCGGCAGCGGGTTTGGTCGCGCCAGGATCGGCGGCGGCCTTTTGTTCATCGGCAGCGATCGCGCCAAGGGACAGGCCCAGGCTCAATGCCAGAAAGGCAATGTGATGGTGGTGACTGCGTGTCGGGAATGCCATGTTCGGGTTCCACCAATAGATTGGGGCACATAGCTTTATCAGCTGAAACGTCGCCATCTTTAACGACGGAAACAAGGCAATAAGGGCGCGTATTCGGGGGATTGAAATGGCGCCGGTGCTTCTACGATACCGTCTGCCTGAATGACGAAGTGCTCATCACTCCCTCCCCCTGCGCAGCGGGAGGGCCGGGATGGGGGCAACGCCAACACGCGATGCCCTAAAAGCAAAATGCCCGAAGATCCGCTCCAGATGGGCATCTTCAGGCATTCATCGAGCGCCCTCCCCAACCCTCCGCGCGATTTTCGACAATACGCGCTGGGCAGGGGGAGCAGGACGAACCGGCTATCAATCGATCTTGATGTTCGCGCTCTTGATCACGTTCGCCCACATGGCCGAATCGGCGGCGACGATTTTGCGATAGTTGTCCACGCTGCCGCCCATGGGAATCAGACCCTGGCGCTGCAGCTCGGCGGCAAACGCCGGCTCCTTGATGGTCTCGACACTGTCGTTGTTCAGGCGCTGCAGGATGTCATTGGGTGTACCCGCTGGCGCCAGCACACCGTACCAACCGCTCACCTCGTAACCCGGCAGGCCGGATTCGGCGATGGTCGGGATCTCCGGCGCGCCGTCCCAGCGCTTGGCATTGGCCATGCCCAGCGCCTTGATCTTGCCGGACTTGATAATCGGGTTGGCAGTGATCATGGCGTCCCAGAACACATTGATCTGCCCGGCCATCAGGTCGGTGAGCGCAGGCGCCGCGCCCTTGTACGGCACATGCGTCATCGCTACGCCGGCGCGCGCCTTGAAGAGTTCGGCAGCCAGGTGCGTGATGCCGCCGGTGCCCGATGAGCCGAAGCTGAGCTTGTCCGGATTCTTCTTCAGGTAGGCAATCAGCTCACCGGCGTTGTTGGCGGGCACGGACGGGTGCACCACCATCACGATGGCAATGCTCGCGATCGGCACCACCGGTGCGAAATCCTTCACCGGATCGAACTTGGCGGCCGACGCGTTCAGGATCGGCGCGATCACCAGCGTGTTGGTGGTGAGCAGCAGCGTGTAGCCGTCGGCCGGCGACTTGGCCACGAACTCCGAGCCGATCAGCGTGCCGGCCCCGGCCTTGTTCTCCACCAGCACCGGTTGCCCCAGGCGTACCCGCAGCTTGTCGCTGAACAGTCGCGCCAGCACATCGCCACCGCCGCCGGCCGCATACGGCACCACGATTTTCACCGGCTTGTTCGGATAGGCCTGCGCGTGGGCCGCGCCGCTTGCGAGCGCGCCGGCAGCCAGGCAAAGGGACAACAGATGGGGAATGAGTTTGCGGGTCATGCGGTTCTCCAGGAATCGGGTTGTTGCGGTGGGAATCAGTCTTGTCCGTGCAGACAACTCTAGCACCATGGCAGCCGTTTCGGATCAGGTTTCTCTGCATGGAACTGCGACAATCCGCCATGTGCTGTGACGGCCAATATCCCGTGCTAAAGTTTCGCGGTCGATGGGGGGAGTTGGCCGCAGCCCTTCGTCATGCGTCCCGGCGTCACCATTCTTCTGCGGCTCTGCTCATCCCGGAGAATCATTCCCATGACATCGAATTCGAAATTCGCAGTCGGCGTTCTGCTGGCCGCACTGGCCGGCGCGGTTGCGAGCACCACGGCCCACGCGCAGGCCTACCCCAACAAGCCCATTCGACTGCTGGTTGGTTACGCTGCGGGCGGCCCGGTGGATGTCGGCGCGCGACAGGTAGGCGCCGTCATGCAGAAGGATCTCGGCCAATCCATCGTTGTGGACAACCGTCCCGGCGCGGGCGGGGCCATTGCCGGCGAAGCCATCGCGCACGCCACACCCGATGGCTACACGCTGCTGTTTGCCGCCAGCCCCACGCAAACGACCACGCCGCACCTGCTAGGCAAGATGTCCTACGATCCGCGTCGCGACTACACGCCCATCTCGCTCATGGTGATCGGCCCGAACGTGCTGATCGTGCGCAGCGATTCCACCATCAAGAGCGTCGCGGAGCTGGTCGCCTGGGCCAAGGCCAATCCCGGCAAGGCCAGCTTCGGCTCGGCCGGCATCGGCGCATCCAACCATCTCGCCGGCGAACTGCTGGCCAAGCGTTCCGGCGCGCAGTTGCTGCACGTACCCTACAAGGGCAACTCGCAGGCCATGACCGGCGTGCTGGGCGGCGAAACCAGCTTCCAGTTCGCCGGCACCACCGATGTCACCGGCCCCATCCGCGGCGGTCGCGCGCGCGGCCTGGCCGTCACCGCGGCCGAGCGGCTCAAGGTGCTGCCTGATGTGCCCACCATGGCCGAGGCCGGCTTCCCGGACTTCAACGTGTCGGTGTGGCATGGGCTGGAAGGCCCGCCCGGCCTGCCGCAACCCATCGTTGCGCGCCTGTACGCGGCGGCCCGCACCGCGCTACGCAGCCCGGAACTGCAGAAGTTCTATGGTGAAAGCGGCTTCGAGATCATCGACGCCAGCGGCGAGGTGCTGGGTGCGCGCGTCAATGCCGAATACGAACAGTGGGGCGACCTGATCAAGGGCCTCAAGCTCAACCAGCAGTAAGCCGCCGCATCGTTCGCATCATTTTCTGCAGTCGTCCGTAGAGGACACCAAGCCGAGGTCATCATGCAGGATCAGCTACTCGTCGAGAAACGCAACCGCGTGCTGTGGATCACCATCAATCGCCCGGAGCGGCGCAACGCGCTGAATCGCGTGGTGCTGGAAGAACTGCACAAGGCGCTGCAGCTGGTGCACAGCGATGCGGACCTGCTCGCCGCCGTGATCACCGGCGCCGGCGACAAGGCGTTCTGTTCCGGCGCCGACCTCGAACCCGGCGTGACCTTCAAGTGGGATTACTCCAAGCCCAATGCGCCGGTGGCCGATCTGTTCCGCCTCATGCGTTTGGCACCCATACCGATGATTGCGCGCATCAACGGCGCGTGCATGGCCGGTGGCATCGGCCTGGCCGCCGCGTGCCGCATGGCCGTGGCTGCCGACACCGCCATGTTCGGCGTGCCCGAAGTGAAGATCGGCATCTTCGGTCTGCAGGTCTATGCCGCGCTGCAGCCGCTGGTGCCTGAGCGCCAGCTCTGGGAGTGGTGCATCACCGGCGAACCGTTCACCGCGCAGGTCGCACGCGAAGCCGGCCTGTTGAACTACGTGGTGCCGCCGGCGGAACTGGACGCCAAGGTGGACTGGCTGCTGTCGCGCATCACCGACAAGTCGCCGGTCGCCATGCGCCGCGGCATCTACGCCATGCGCGCCGTGGACAGCATGAACTTCGACCAGGCGCTCTCATACATGGAGTCGCAGGTCAGCACCATTGGCCAGACGGAGGACGCCAAGGAGGGCGTGGCAGCGTTTGCCGAGAAGCGCAAGCCGGTGTGGAAGGGGCGCTGACATGCGCCAAGGCATGAACACAAGGAACAAGGCATGAGCGGCGCACTCGACGGACTGAAGGTGGTTGAGATCGGCACCATGATCGCCGGGCCGTTATGCGCGCAGATCCTCGGCGACCACGGCGCAGAGGTGATCAAGATTGAATCGCCCATGGGTGACCCGTCGCGCGACGCACCGCCGATGGTGGCCGGCAACGGCGCCTACTACGCGGCGCTCAATCGTAACAAGTCCACCATCGCACTCGACCTCACTAAGAAGCCGGCGCAGGACGTGCTGCTGCGCCTGTTGGAGGACGCCGACGTGCTGGTCGAGAACCTCTTGCCCGGCGCGCTGGCGCGCTGGGGCCTGGGTTACGACGCTGTGCTTGCGCCGCGTTTTCCGCGCCTCATCTACTGCGGCATTTCCGGGTTCGGCAACGACGGCCCGCTGGGCGGCCGGCCCGGCTACGACGCCGTGGTGCAGGCCTACTGCGGCTTGATGAGCGTGAACGGCACGCCCGAGTCCGGCATGACGCGCATGGGCATTGCCATGGTCGATGTCACCACCGGCATGAACGCCGCCATGGGCGTGCTGCTGGCCGTCAATGAGCGCAACCGCTCGGGCCGCGGCCAGGCCGTGGACGTCACGCTGTTCGACAGCGCGCTGGGTTTGCAGATTCCCTTCGCCTCGAAATACTTCGGCTCCGGCGAAACCGAAAAGCTGCAGGGTAACGGCCATCCCACGCTGGTGCCTTATGACAAGTTTGTCGTGGCCGATGGCGATCTCTATATCGGCGTGGCCAACGTGGCGCAGTTCCGCCGTCTTGTCGCCGTGCTGGGTCATCCCGAGATTGCCGACGACCCGCGCTTCAACACCAATGAACTCCGCACCGCCAACCGCGAGGCGCTGCACGCCGCCATCAACCCCCTGCTGGCGACATGGAAGGCCGAGGCAATCAGCGAAACACTCATGAAGGCCAACGTGCCCGCCTCGCCAGTGCACACCGTGCCGCAGGCCTTCGAAGCGCCGCACACCAAACACCGGCACATGCGCGTCGTCCTCGAAGACGGTTACCAGGCCATCGGCGTGCCCATCAAGCTCGGCCGCACGCCGGGCAGCGCGCGAACCGTTCCGCATTCCTACGGCGCCGATACCGACCGCGTGCTCGCCGCGCTTGGCTTCAGCGCGGAAGAAATCGACGCACTGGCGAAA
>CANIIN010000084.1 GCA_947467405.1 Betaproteobacteria bacterium
CACGCCGCCAGCCTGTTCAATCTGCAGACCTTCGGCAACGTCTATTCGCGCATCTCCAATCCGACCACCGCGGTGCTGGAAGAACGCATCGCCGCGCTGGAGAACGGCCGTGCGGCGCTGGCCACCGCCTCGGGCCAGGCCGCCGAAGCCGTGGCGGTGCTGACGCTGTGCGAGGCGGGCGACCACATCGTATCGGCCTCGACGCTGTACGGCGGCACGCACTCGCTGTTCGAAGTCAATTTGCGCAAGCTCGGCATCGACACCACCTTCGTGCAGCCGGATGACCCGGAGAATTTCCGTCGCGCCATCACGCCCAGAACCAAGCTGCTCTACGCGGAAACCCTGGGCAACCCGCTCCTGAACATCGTCGACATCGAAGCCATTGCCGCCATCGCGCACGAGGCCGGCATCCCGCTGATGATCGACAACACCGTGGCTTCGCCCTACCTGTGCCAGCCTTTCAAGTGGGGCGCGGACATCGTGGTGCACTCCGTGACCAAGTACCTCGGTGGACACGGCACCAGCATGGGCGGCGCCATCGTCGAGTCGGGCAGATTCCCGTGGGACGACGAGAAGGTGCGCGAAAAATTCCCCGGCATGCACGAACCCTCGCGCGGCTATCACGGCGTGCGTTTCTTCGAAACGTTCGGCGACTTCGCCTACACCATGCGGGCGCGCATGGAAGTGATGCGCACCTTCGGCGCGACGCTGGCGCCGTTCAACGCCTGGCTGCTGCTGCAAGGCATCGAGACGCTGCCGCTGCGCATGGACCGGCATTGCGAGAACGCGCTCAAGGTGGCGCAGTTCCTCAAACAACATCCGCAGGTGGCGTGGGTGAACTACCCCGGCCTGCCGGACGACAAGTATCACGCACTGGCGAAGAAGTACCTGCCGAAGGGCGCGTCGGGCCTGCTGAATTTCGGCGTGAAAGGCGGCGCGGCGGCCGGCGTGAAGTTCATCGAGGCCGCCACCTTCATGAGCCACCTTGCCAACATCGGTGACGCCAAGACGCTGATCATCCATCCCGCCTCGACCACGCACCGCCAGCTGTCCGAAGAAGAACAGGTCCGCGCCGGCGTGCTGCCGGACATGATCCGCATGTCGGTGGGACTGGAGTCCATCGACGACATTCTGTGGGACATCGACCAGGCGCTGACCGCCACGCTGAAGTGAACGCCGCGAACCGGCCGCCGGCATGATCGACCGCCGCCTGGTCACGCTGGCCGTCGGCGTATTCATCAATTCCACCGGCGTCATGGTGGTGATCGGGCTGCTGGCCGACATGGCCGAGGACCTCGGCCTGTCGGTCGCGGCCCTGGGACAGATCAATACCGCATCGTCGCTGGTGGTGGCGCTCGGCGCGCCATTGCTGGCGGTGGTGACCAGCACGCTGCAGCGCCGTCATGTGCTGATCGCGGCCATGACCCTGTCAGCGACGGGCGCACTGCTGGCAGCCTTCTCGCAATCCTTCACCTTGCTCACGCTGGGCCGCATGCTGTCCGCCGGTGCGGTGGGGCTGTACACGCCGCAGGCGATATCGACCGCTGCGCTGCTCTATCCGCCGGAGAGACGCGGCCAGGCCCTCGCCACGGTCATGCTCGGCATGAGCCTGGCCAACGTCGTCGGCATTCCGCTGGGCACCTGGATGGGCGCCGCCGTGGGCTGGCGCAGCACGTTGCTGGTGATTGGCGTGGTGGCCGCCATCGTTACCGCGCTGATGGCGCGGCAAGTGCCGCGCAACCTGCCGCTGGCGCCGCTCGATCGCCACACCTGGGCCGAACTGTGGCGCGACAAGCCGGTGGTCATGGTGCTGGCCTTCACCGTGGCCCATGGTTTGGCGCAATTCATCCTGTACATGTACATCGCACCGGTGCTGCGCGAACTGCTGACCATACCGACCTCACGCGTTGCCGTGCTGCTGGCCACGTTCGGTGCCGCCGGCGTGCTGGGCAACATGCTCAGCGTGCGTTTCCTGGACCGCATCGGCGCGCTGCGCTCGGTGGTGATTTCGAGCACATTCATCCTGTGCGCCCTCCTGCTGCTGTCGGCGAGTCGCGACTCGCTGCCAATGGCCGCGCTGGCCATGGCGTTGTGGGGCATCGGCAGCTTCACCATGGGGCCTGCGCAACAGGCACGGCTGATGAAACTCAACCCGAAACTCGCCACGGTGTCGATCAGCTTCAATACCGCGGGTGTCTACGCCGGCATGGCCTTCGGCTCGCTGTTTGGCGGCCTGCTCATCGCCGGCACGGGCCTCCACAGCCTGAATGTCGCGGCCATCCTGATGATGATCATGGCGTATGCAGTGCTGTATATCGGAACACGAATGCGCAGCCACGTCGCCGCGCCGCGCTGATGCCGCCGATCAGTCGCCGGGGAAATTCAACTCCAGCACGATGTCATTGGGATCGGCAATGAACAGCTGGCGCAGGCGCATGCCCGGCACTTCGTTGGTGCGCGGCTCGATGCCGCGTTCGCGCAGGCGCGCCAGCAACCGGTCGTAGCCTTCGCATTGCAGCGCCACGTGCTCGACCGTGCCGCTGCCCTTCAATGCCTCGACCGACCGCGGGCCCATGCCGTCGCCGAGGCGGCGGCGCACGTCGGCGAATTTCCTGGCCGGATCGACCGGATCAACCTTCTGCACATGCAGGATGGGCAGGTCGCCGTCGTCGTAGATCCAGGCGCCGCGCGACACGTCATTGACCGGCGTGGGGCCGACCTTCATGTCGAACAGATCCCGATAGAACGCCAGCGTTTCTTCGTACTTCAAGGACAGGATATTGACGTGGTCCAGCTTGCGAACGGTCATGGCGCACCCGCTTTCGAAAGAATGAAGATTCGATGCAACGGCCGGTTCGCCGCCCGGCCCTGCGCGACCGGGACACACCTTACATGAGATCACGCAATGCGCGCTCGCGCGCCGGCCGATCCATGGCCGCCAGTCGCCTTGCCTCACCATAGAGCGCGGCGAGATCGCCGTTGTGCTTCGCCAGCAGATGGCGAAAGGCCGGCAGCCATTCGGAATAGGTGACGATGGCCGCCAGCAGGGCATTGTTCGGAGCCGCCACCGGTGTGACCGTGGTCGTCGTCGTGACTGCGGGCGTGACCATGGTCGTGACAGGCGCCTTGCCCATGATGCGGTCGTAACCGCCAAAGCCGCCCCACGACAATTTCAAGCGTTCGTAGTCGCGGTCCAGCTCGGCGAACAATGCCGCCTTGCCGTTGCGGCGCTCATCGAGCTGCAGCGGTGTGAACGATGCGGTGTCCCGGTAGTACCCCTGCAGTCGTTCCCGATAGCGGCCGATGAGCTCCACGAATTGCCCGCGCCGCTCGGCGAACTGCGCGTAGCGGTCGCGCTCGGCACTGTCGGCACGCCGCTCGAGCCAGCGCCGCACGCCCT
The DNA here is from genome assembly GCA_947467405.1 of Betaproteobacteria bacterium. Classification (GTDB taxonomy): domain Bacteria; phylum Pseudomonadota; class Gammaproteobacteria; order Burkholderiales; family SG8-39; genus CAIYPG01. Next base: position 3,401 of record CANIIN010000084.1, read on the forward strand.
CCTCTTCCACCGCCACGGCAAACGATTCGTTGAATGCCGTGTCGCCCTTCACGTACAGCAACTGATGCGACAACTCGTGAAACACCAGGCGCGCGACCTCGGCGTCGGCAAAGGCCAAGAAGGTGTTCAGCAGCGGATCGTCGAACCAGCCCAGCGTCGAATAGGCCGGCACGCCGCCGACGCGCACGTCGAATCCCTGTGCGCGGCGCTCACGGGCATCGTCATTGGCGCGCGCCTCGCTGTACCAGCCGCGATAGGCCACGCATCCGGCGATCGGGAAGCACGCCTCCACCGGCTCGACCGAAAACTCCGGCGTGGCGATGACGTTCCACACCACGAACGGACGCCCCAGGTCGGCATAGCGGCGATAGCTGCCGTTGTCGGGCAGGTGCAGTTCACGGCTGGCAAAATCGCGTGCTTCCTGCGCGCGGGCCAGCTTGTCGCGCAGGGCTGGCGGCGTGGCCGGATCGGCGATCGCCTCGACCACCGGGCGCGCCAGTCGCATCACGTCCATGTGCCCGCCGAGGGCCTGTGCGTAATAGCTGATCGTGCTGCAACCGGACAACAGGCCCGCTGCGGCCGCCATGACGAGGATCACAACGCGCCGTGTGCCGGTGCGGTGCATGGATCGCCTTTCAGGCGCGACTGAAACGACCATCGCGCAGGAAATTCGTGCACTGCCGCGCCACGTTGCGGGAGATCAGCATGCCGGTGTGGCTGACCGGTAGCACCAGATGGTCCGCAAGGCCTGTCAGACGCGTCTCATCGACGCGCACCACGCCATCGTTGGCGCCGGACAGTTGCACCAGCGCCATGGCCAGTCCCAGCGGCCGCGTACCGGCAATGGAACCAACCGTACATCCCTCGGGAATCTGCAGCCGATAACCGCTCTTCCACAGGTCGGCGCTGCGCCCGAGCAACCATTGCACCGCCAGCATGCGCGATGCCGCGGCGCCGGACTCGCAGCCGGCCACCGGCGCGCCGAGTAGCACGACACGCCCGATGCGCGCCGCCAGCGCGCGATCGCGCATGCGCTCCAGCACCTTCAGCGCCACCACGCCGCCCATGCTGTGGCCGACCAGATGGATGCGCCGCATTTGATCCGACTCCTTGCGCATCGCCTCAAGCTTGTGCTCGACGGCGGCGACATGATCCTCGACGGTGTCGCGCATGGAGTGATAGGTGATGGCGGTGGCGTCGAAACCGTCGTCACGCAGGCGGTGGCCCAACGCATGCATGGCATAGCGGTTCATCCACAGGCCGTGCAGCAGCAGGACCGATTCCTTCATTGTCTCTTTCATGCAGCGTCCCGGGCGCCTGGACCGGCACGACCGATCGCAACGACCAGTCCCAGCACCAGAACGAGCAAGGCCAACAGCAGGTATCCACGTGAGTACATGCCCGACAACGATATCACCAGCGCGAACGCCGGTGGTCCGACCAGTGCGCCGAGAAAACCCACCGACTGCATGGCACCGGTGGTCGAGCCCACTGCCGAGTGCGGGACTTCCTGGGCCACGGCTGCAAAGGGAATGCCGTTCCAGCCGGCCAGCGTGGCGCCGCCCAGCACCATGAGCGCCGCGACCAGCCCGACCGGCCAGTCCGGCCCGACCATGGCGAACAGCGCCATGAACACCGCCGAACCCACGCCGAGACCACCCCACACCAGATAGGGGTCGCCGAGGCGATCGGTCAGCCAGCCCCAGCCGATGCGCGTCACGGCCGATGAAACCTGCATCACCGCGAACAGCGAGCCAGCGGCGACCAGGCTGAAATGGAGTTCCAGCGCCAGATAGCTGACGATATACACCGTCCCCGCGCTGCGGATGAATCCGAACGAAAAGATGTAGCAGACCAGCCGCCTCAAGCGGGCCTGACGCCACACATCGGTGATGGGACGCAGCAGGCTGGACAGGACGGAGTTGCCTTGGCCGGGCATTGCGCTCGACTTCGGTGCCGCTGCGGCCGCCGGCACGGCCCGCCGCAGCGCGTGCAGCGCCAGTGCCAGCGTGCCGACGATGGCAGCCAGCACCACCAGGGCACCCTGCCAGTTCATGACCAGCAGCAGCGCCGGCACGAGCACGCCCATCACCGCGATGCCCACCGGCAATCCGGCCTGCCTCACTGAAAACGCCAGGCCCATGCGATGTGCCGGCGTGACCTGCGCCAGCAATTGCGAGCTCGACGGCGTGATGGGGCCCACACCCAGGCCCATCAGCACGATGGCGATCAGCAGCAGCGCCGGCGATCCGCTGGCGGCGCAGAGCATGGCGAACGCCATGAGCAGCGCGCCCGCCTGGCTCGCCCGCAACGGGCCAAGACGACGCACCACCAAGCCGGCCAGCAGGCTGGACACCATCGCGCCGCAGAGAAGCGCCGCCACGAAGAAACCCAGCAGTCGCGGGGCCAGTCCGAAATCAGCCAGCATCACCGGTCCCAGCACCGTCGGCGCGTTGAGGGCCATGGTGGTGGCGATCTGCAGCACCAACAGGCCGCCGATGACGAAACCCACATGTGGCGCCGGCCGGCTCATGCGGGATGGCGCGCTTGGTCAGTTCGCTGCGCAGGGGTACTCTGGCGCGCCCGCCGGCGGATGGAACGGATGCTCCATGCCGCCACAAAGGGAACCGCGGCGAACAGCAGGAAACCTGTGTCGTAGCGCCCGCTGACGGAGAGGATCAGGGAATACAGCAATGGTCCCAGCAACGATCCGAAGAACGCGAAGAACAACGACCCCGAGGTTGCCGTGGCCGCCTGCCCACGCGAAGCAAAACGCGCCAGGCCGCCGAGGTAGACGCCGTTCCACGACACCGCAGTGGCGCCGAACACGAAGGCCGCTGCCACCACCAGTTCCACGGGCCACTGCGGCGTGATGCTGCCCAGCACGAGACACATCGCGGCCGAGATGAAACCCAGCAAGGACAGGATGCGCAACGGATCGCCGAGGCGGTCGGCCATCCAGCCCCAGAACATGCGCGCGAACACCGCAGCCACCTGCGAGGCGGTCAGGATCAGGCCCGCTGTCACCAGCGAATAGTGCAGTTCCAGCATGACATACGTGACCAGGTAGGCGAGCAATCCGCTCTGCGTCATGTTGAACGCGAACCCGCCCACGGAAATGCCGCGCAGCGCGGGATCGCTCATGACCATGCGCAACGGCTGCATGATCGAGCCGGGCCGGATGGGCGCGCGCCGGTCGCGATCATCGTCGAAGCTGGCGCGAACCGGCTGGAAAGACAGCGCCGTGATGGCCAGCGCTGCGCCGATCAGCAGCAGCACCGTCTGCCAGTCCGTGACCAGCAGTAGCGCGGGAACGCCCGCGCCGGCGAGGCCGGCACCGATGGGAACGCCGATCTGGCGGATGGAGAACACCGTTCCCAGCTTCTCCACCGGCGTGAAGCGCAGGATGAGATTGGAGGCCGCGGGTGTCACCGTGGCGACGCCCACGCCCATCAATGACCCGGATAACAGCAGTCCGATCGGGCTGGCCGTGGCTGCACAGGCCATGCCCGCGCCGACCAGAAAAACACCGCCCTGGCTGACCCGCACCGAACCGTAACGTCGCACCATGCCCCCCATCAGCAGGCTGGACAGCATGGATGAGCCGTACACGATGGCGACGTACGAACCCAACCACTCAGGCGACAGGTGCAGCGCGAAACTGACCACCGGCGCCAGCACCGAGGGCACCGTCATGGCCACGGTAGTCATCATTTGCGCCGACATGGTGACGGCGAATACCGTGGCCATTTTCGACAAATTCGTCGACCAGTTCATCGACATGCTTCAGCCCGCTGCGCGGCGCACGCGCCGGCGGATGGATTGCACCGAAATGCCGGCCAGCAGCGGCACGATCGCGAACAGCAGGTAGCCGGCGCGATACATCCCGCTCACCGACAGGATCACGGAGTACAAGGCCGGCCCGAGCAGCGCGCCGATATACACGAAAACCATGGATCCGGAGGTGGCCGCAGCCACCTGCCCGGCCGGCGCGAATCGCGCCACGCCACCGAGGAACACGCCGTTCCACGATACCGCCGTGGCGCCGAACAAGGCTGCCACGACCGCCACCAGCGCCACCGGCCATTCGGCCGTGATGCTGCCCAGCGCGATGCACACCAGCGTCGACACGAAGCACAGCAGCGCCAGCACCTTCAAGGGATCGCCGAGGCGATCCGACAGCAAGCCCCAGCCCATGCGCCCGGCGATGGCAGCCAGTTGCGACGCAGTCAGGATCAATCCGGCGGCCACCAGCGAGTAATCGAGTTCCAGCGTGAGGTAGGTCACCAGGTAAGCCAGCAATCCATTCTGCACGAAGCTGCAGGCCAGGCCGCTGACGGCGATGCCGCGCAGCGTGGCGTTGCTCACCGCCAGCCGGAAAGTCTGCACCATGGACAGGTTGCGCAGCGACGCGCCGGCATCGCGGTCGCTGTCCATGGCGGCGCGCGCCGGTTGATACAGGACCGCCGCAATACACAGCGCCACGGCAATGCCCAGGGCCACGACCTCCCATCGCATCACCAGCAGCAACGCCGGAATGGCCGCACCGGCCATGGCCGCGCCAATGGGAACGCCGGTCTGGCGCACCGAAAAAACCATGCCGAGCCGGTGTGCCGGCGTGACCCGCATGATCAGGTGCGACGCCGCCGGCGTGCTGACCGCGAGCCCGATGCCGCTGAGGACCGATGAGAACAGCAGCGCCGCCGGCCAACCCGCGGCCGCCACGCACAGCGACAGTCCCATGATCACGACATTCATCTGGCTGACGCGCACCGACCCGTAGCGGCTGACGATGCCGCCGAGGTACAAGGTGGCCAAGGCCGACGAGGCCGCCTGCAACGACAGGTAAACGCCGAGAAAACCTGGCGACAGTCCCAGTTCGCGCGTCACCACCGGCGCCAGGATCAACGGCGTGGTCAGCGCGATGGTCGTCAGCATCAATGCCGACATGGTCAGCAGCAGCACCTGCATGACTTTGGACATCAGCTCACGCTGCCCTTCGCCGCAGCAGCAGCCAGGCCCCCGCCAGCATGGGGGCTACCGCGAACACCGCGAAGCCCGGCGCGTAACTGCCGCTCGCCGCCACGATCATCGAGAACAGCGCCGGTCCGCCCAGTGCGCCCATGAACATGAAGAACTGTGCGCCGCCGGTGACGGTGGCGATCGATCCGGGCGGCGAGATGCCCGCCAGTTCCGACAGGAACACACCGTTCCAGGAAACTGCCGTCGCGCCGGAGAGGGCGCAGACCACGGCAATGACCGGCACGGTCCATTGCGGCGACAGCAGCGACACGCCAATGGCGCTGGCGCCGCCGGCGATGCCGAGCAGGCCCAGTTGCGTGCGCGGCGTCACCCAGAGATCAGCCGACACGCCCCACATGATGCGACCCAGCACGCCCACGCCCTGCGC
>CANIIN010000085.1 GCA_947467405.1 Betaproteobacteria bacterium
CTTCTACAAGATCGTTCCCGAACTGGTGGAATCCTGGGCACGCATCGTGGCGTCGGTCCCGGACAGTGTGCTGCTGTTGATGCCGTTCAACCCGAGCTGGTCGGCCGAATACCAGACCGTTCCATTCATGGAGCGCATTCATTCGCAAATGCAACGGGTGGGTGTCGATGCGGCGCGCATCAAGGTGCTGGCGGCGGTGCCGACCCGCGCCGATCTGCAGAGGGTCGTGGCGTTGGCGGACGTTTATCTGGATGCCTTTCCCTTCGCCGGGGCCTGTTCGATGGTAGATCCGCTGCAGGCCGGTGTGCCGCCCGTGGCCTGGTATGGCAACACTGCACGTTCGCGCCATGGCATGGCATTGCTGCGCATGGTCGGTTTGCAGCAATGGTGCGCCGACTCGGCGGCGCAGTACGAAGAGCTGGCGATACGGCTGGCCCTCGACGCCGGATTGCGCACGTCGATCCGCGCCCGGTTGCTCGATCTGCAGATGGGCAGCGTGCTGCCGCCCTATCTGGATACCGCCGATTTCTCCACGCGGGTCGGTACCGCATTGGAAACGCTGGTTCTCCAGGCCGGGGTTCATGATGCCGCGCTGTGTGCCCTCGACGAAGCGGCCCTTCGGCAGCGTTTGCAGCGGCTCGCCGACCGGCTGGTCGGAGGCGAGCCTGAACTGGACAACCTGAGTGATGAATGGATTGCGCGTCATCTGGCCTTGCCGTATCTGCAGACATTGCAGACGGATGGGCGCACGCCCTTGCTGATCGACGTCGGGGCCTGCTTCGGATCCATGGCGCAGCCTTTTCTGGAAGCCGGTTGGCGGGCGGTCATGTTCGAACCGGATCCTGATGCGAGGAGGGTGCTCGAACAGAACGTGGCGTCGCATGCGCTACGGACCACCGTGGTTGCGGCTGCCGTCGGCAATGAGGCGCGCGATCGGGTGACGTTCTACAAGAACAACACGGCCGGTCTGTCGGGATTGTCATCGTCACCCTATGGTTCGACACAACAGTTGATCGAGGTGCCGGCCGTGCGGCTCGCCGACTGGTGCAGGCAAGCCGGCATTGAAAATGTGGATTTCCTCAAGATCGATGCCGAGGGGCATGACTTTGATGTGCTGGATGGTTTCGATTTCACCACCCGGCAGCCGGCGCTGGTGCTGGTGGAGTTCGGCACCCAGTTCGCGCGCCAGACGTTGCAGGACGTGGATGCCATGCTGGAACGCATGGGCTCGAGTGGCTACGGCGCGGTGGCATTCTGCTACGCGGACGATGGTGCCTTTGCCCGCGGCGTGTGGTCGTATCGACTGACCGGCCTGTGCACGGACGCAAAGGCCATTGCCCGCGTGGCTGCCGCGGCGGGAGGTTCGGCGTTCGGCAATATCGTGTTTCATCGTGCCGGCGATACCGGCATCCTGCGCATGCTGATCGGCATGCTGGAGGGATGCCTGCCGCAGGAGCGCTTTGCCGGTCAAGGCGCTGCGGGGGAGGAGGCATGACGCGCCGCCTGCATATCGGTGGTGTGGTGCGTGCGCCCGGCTGGGAGGTGCTGAATGCGCTTCCCGGCGAGCACGTCGACCATGTGCGAAATGCCAACGATCTGTCCTGCTTTTCGGCTGCGACGTTCAGCGACATCTATGCATCGCATGTGCTTGAACATCTCGATTACACGGGGGAACTGCTGGCGACGCTGAAGCAGTGGCATCGCGTCCTGATGCCCGGTGGCACCGTGCATCTGAGCGTACCTGATCTCGATACGCTCGCCGACCTGCTGCTGCTCAAGGATCGGCTGGCGATGAGCGAACGCTTCAAGGTCATGCGCATGCTGTTCGGCGGGCATGAAGACCGTTACGACTATCACGTCACCGGACTGAACGAGGAATTCATCGCGTACTTTTTGCGTGAAGCCGGCTTCATTGATGTGCAGCGTGTCGCGGATCTGGGATTTTTCGATGACACCAGCCGCCAGACCTTTCATGGCATGCCGATCAGCCTCAATGTGACGGCGCGCAAGGCGCGCTGATCTTTGCGGATGAATCCGGTTCGATTGGCCGCCCCAAGAGGAAAGGGAGCGTGACCATGGCGGCACGCCCCCTTTGACACAACTCCCCGGTGAACCGGGGCCGTTCCTTCGAACTCAGTTCCCGGCGCGCTTGTCGTTCTCGATCACGGCGTAGGCCGAATGGTTGTGGATCGACTCGAAGTTCTCCGCTTCCAGCGTGTAGCGCAGGATGCGCGAGTTGGCGTTCAGGCGCGCCGCCACGTCGCGCACCAGATCCTCGACGAACTTGGGGTTGTCGTAGGCGCGCTCGGTGACGAACTTTTCATCCGGACGCTTCAGCAGGCCGTACACCTCGCATGAGGCTTCGTCTTCGGCGATGCGCACCAGTTCCTCGATGCTCATCGGCGCGTCGATTTCGGCGGTAATGGTGATGTGCGAACGCTGGTTGTGCGCGCCGTAATCCGAGATTTCCTTGGAGCACGGGCACAGGCTCGTGGCGGCCACGCAGACCGCGATTTCGTAGCGGTAGCCGTTCTGGATGTCCGAGTTGGCGCGCAGCGTCACGTCGTAGTCCATCAGGCTTTCCACGCCGGATACCGGCGCCTTCTTGCTGATGAAATAGGGAAAGCGCATCACGATCTGTCCGCTGTCGGCCTCCAGGCGCTCCAGCGTGCCTTCCAGCAGGGCCTGCACGTGCTCGAAATCGAGCGCCACGTCCTGGCGCTCCAGCATTTCCACGAAGCGCGACATGTGCGTGCCCTTGACGTGCGGTGGCAGACCGACCGTCATTTCGAAGGTGGCTACCGTATGGTGCTCGGCACCGGTCGCGCTGCGAACGCGTACCGGAAAGCGCAGGCCCTTGATGCCTACACGGTTGATGGCGATGTTGCGGTGGTCGGGCGACGACTGGATGTCCGGCAGGGGCATGCGTTCGGGAGCGTTCATGGTGATTCCTTGTATTAGGTGCCGTTGGAACTGCTTTGGGACTTCTGTTGGGGAACTCGATCTGGCTCGGAACAGTCTCAATAATTCAGTTTGTCCTAGACAAACAAGCATTGCTGATGTGATAATAGGTCTCATTAAGCACTCAGTCAAGATAAATGTCCATGACAAATAGCCCTTCAAACGGTATGGAAAGCGACACCCTCGATCACCCGAGCGACATTGCGGCCGTCTCCACGGCGACCGGCCTGGCCAAGGACACCTTGCGGGTCTGGGAGCGGCGCTACGGCTTTCCGCAACCGGAACGGGATGCCCATGGCGAGCGTGTCTATCCGGCTGAGCAGGTCGAGCGCTTGCGGGTGATCCGGCGTCTGATGGACCGGGGACTGCGGCCGGGCGCAATCGTGGGCCTTCCGATGCAGGAGTTGCTGGCTCGACACGATGCCAGCGCCGATGTGCCGTCGAGAGCAGCGGCCGCCAGCGAGCCCGGAGCAGACCAGGAATCGGCATCAGCCGATGGCGGCCTGCCGCCAGATCAGCCCGAACGTGCAGCGCTCGCCGACGTCATGACCATGCTGAAACAGCATCGCGTAGAGGACATGCGGCAGCTGCTCAACCAGTGCCTGCTGCGTGCCGGCCTGCAGCGCTTCATTGTCGACATGGTGGTGCCGCTCAATGGCATGGTCGGCGAAGCCTGGATGCAGGGCCGCATCCAGATTTTCGAAGAACATCTCTACACCGAACAGATCAAGCATCTGCTGCGCAATGCTTTGGGGAACTTTCCGACCGGGTCGCAGACGCCGAAGGTCCTGCTGACGACCTTCCCCGGCGAGCAGCATCAACTCGGGTTGCTGATGGCGCATGCCTTCATTGCCGCGGAAGGGGCGCAATGCGTGTCGTTGGGCACCGAAACGCCGGTGTGGGACATCGTCCAGGCGGCACGCGCCCACCGCGTCGACGTGGTCGGCCTGTCATTCAGCGCGGCACGGCCGGCGCGCGTGGCGCGGGCCGCGCTGGAAGACCTGCGTTTGCGACTCGATCCTGCGGTTCATATCTGGGCGGGCGGCTCGATCTGGCAGAGTGCGCGCAAAGGTGTTCCCGGCGTGACGCCTGTTCCGGATCTCGCCGGGGTGTCGAAGATCGTGGCCGATTGGCGCGCCAACGCTGGAACAGCGGCCAGCACAATTTCCACTGCCGCGAATCCGGCGCTGGCTTCCAGCCTTACATGACAGGGCAGCGCATGTCGTCACTCAACAGACCCATCTCCTGAACACGACACGACCATGAACAACCACGCCGTCACGCAACGCGCCATCAATTGGGTCGAGCAGGGGCTCGTGCCCGACCTCGTCACCCGCAGCGGCATCGCGCGGCTGTGCCGCCAGCGTCTCGCCGAGTTGCAGACCGCCGATTGCGAAGCCGTCGCTGAACGCTGCAGCGAATTCGTGGCGCTGATGGATGCATCAAAGCTGGCTGAATTGACCGACAAGGCCAATGAACAGCATTACGAAGTGCCCGCGGCCTTTTACGCCGAGGTGCTCGGACGTCATCGCAAATACAGTTCCTGCTACTGGGGGCCGGGCGTCAGCAGTCTTGACGGCGCCGAAGTGGCTGCACTCAAGATCACGTGCGAGCGCGCCGGCCTGTCCGACGGCATGGACGTGCTTGAACTCGGCTGTGGTTGGGGATCGCTCACGCTGTGGATGGCAGAACGCTATCCGCGCAGCCGCATCACCGCCGTGTCGAATTCGCATTCGCAGCGTGCGCATATCGAGGCCGAGGCGGCGCGCCGCGGAATGCGCAATGTACGCATCGTCACGGCGGACATGAACGTGTTCGACGCATCACGATTGCCCGGCATGAGCGCTCTCATGAACGGCAATGAGGGTGCGGGGCATTTCGATCGCATCGTCTCGGTGGAAATGTTCGAGCACATGCGCAACTGGCGGCAGCTGTTCGGTCGCGTCGCGTCGTGGCTGAAACCCGGCGGGCAGTTCTTCATGCACGTGTTCTGCCACCGTTCGACGCCGTATCCGTTCGAGGACAACGGCCCGGATGACTGGATGGGACGGCACTTCTTCTCCGGCGGCATGATGCCCAGCGACGACCTGGCGCTGCATTTTCAGGACAACCTGTCGATCGTGAAGCGCTGGCGCTGGGACGGCACACACTACGAGCGCACCGCCAACGCCTGGTTGGCCAACATGGACTCGAAACGTGATGCGGTGTGGCCGGTGCTGGAGGCGACCTACGGCGCCGAGCATGCCGCGCAGTGGTGGATGCGCTGGCGCATATTTTTCATGTCCTGCGCCGAATTGTTCGGCCTCGACAAGGGGCAGGAGTGGTTCGTCAGCCACTACCTTTTCGAACGCCCGTCTGTCGAACGTTCGTCCTTCGAACGTCCGGGTTCCTGAGTCCCATGTCCACGTTGCACATGCCCTCCCTGAACAATACGTCACGAGGCGACGCGCCGACCCTGTCTGGCGCGCGCCGCCGGCGACTGCTGATGAACTTCGTCCTGTTCGAGGCCGCATGGTTCGCGTGCGTGATCGGCGCGTCGCATGATGGCCTGGCGGTCATGGCCGGCACGGGCGCCGCGCTGCTGGCCGTTGCGCTGCATGTGGCCCTGTCGGAACAGCCCATTGCAGAACTCGAACTGGCCATGGCTGCGGCGCTGATCGGCCTCGCGTGGGAAACCTTGCTGATCCAGATCGGCGTGGTGGCGGTGCCGCATGGTGAGTTGTTTGCTGGCGTGGCGCCGCCCTGGATCGTGGCCATGTGGGCCTTGTTCGCCACGACGCTCAACTATTCGCTGGGCTGGCTGCGCGGGCGCTGGACGCTGGCGGCGGCATTGGGCGCCATCGCCGGCCCGCTGTCGTACTGGGCCGGCGTGAGGATGGGCGCGCTGCAGTTCATTGATCCCGTGAAGGCGGTGATCGCGCTGGCCATCGGTTGGGGGGTGGCGACACCGCTGCTCCTTGGTCTGGCGAGGCGTCTCGTTGATGAACCCACCACAGTCGGCGGGGAGCAGCCTTGATGCCGGAGTCAGTGCAACTCTACCCGTTGTCCTCGGCGTTGGCGTTGGCGTGGGCCCTGGGTGCCACCTGCCTGCTGGCAGGCTTGACTTGGTTGCTCAGCGTGGCCAAACGCGATGTCAGTGTCGTCGATGGCGTCTGGTCCCTGTTGATCCTGGGCTCCGCACTGGTCGGCTCATGGCTGCTGAACGGTGCGGCAGGGGCGACCCATCCCGCCATGCTGCTGCTCGCGGCATGGGCGCTGCGCCTTGCCATTCACATCACCTGGCGCGGCTGGGGCGAGCCTGAAGATCATCGTTACCAGATCATCCGTGAGCGAAACCAGCCGAACTTTGCGTTCAAGAGCCTCTATCTGGTGTTTGCCTTGCAGGCGGTGCTGGCGTGGATCGTGTCATTCCCGATGATCGCCATCGCACAGGCCGGGCTTGACGCAGCCGTTCCCTGGCTGGTGATGGCGGGGCTGGTCCTGGCGGCGGCTGGACTGTTGTATGAAGCCCTCGCCGATTGGCAACTGGCCGCGTTCAAGCGCGATCCCGGCAGTCGTGGAAAGGTCATGAATCGCGGCCTGTGGCGCTACAGCCGGCATCCCAATTACTTCGGAGAGTTCTGTGTCTGGTGGGGGCTGTTCCTGGTGGCCCTGGGCACAGGTGGTGCGGCGGCAGCCTGGGTCGTACTCTCGCCCTTGTTGATGTCCACGTTACTGATGAAGGTGTCGGGCGTGCCCATGCTGGAGAACGGCATGGCCGAGCGGCGACCGGGCTATCGCGACTATGTTCTCGGCACCAACGCGTTTTTTCCCGGTCCATCGCGGACCGTGCATTCATCTGGAGGTCAGTCATGAGCGGACGCGTCTTGGCCATGTTGCTGGTCGGCGCCCTGGCGCTGCCGCTGGCGGCGCCGTCGTATGCCCAGTCGGGCGGCAGCAATGTGTGGAACTTCCGCGTCTATCTGGATGACAAGCCGATCGGCTATCACCGTTTCACGCTGACCCGGCAGGGCGCGGACGGCGAGCTGAAGAGCGAGGCGCGATTCGACGTCAAGGTACTGTTCATCAATGCTTACCGTTACGTGCATGACGTCACCGAGCGCTGGAGCGGGCGCTGCCTCAAGGCCATGACGGCGAACACCGATGACGACGGCGAGCGCTTCACGGTGAACGCCGCGGCCGATGGCGCGGGCTTGAGCGTGGCGGTCACGCGCGGTGCGGCGCAGGGCGCTGCGCCCAAGGTCAGGAAAATCGATGGTTGCGCCATGAGCTTTGCCTATTGGGACGCGGAAATCCTGCGCCAGTCGCGCCTCCTGAATGCGCAGACCGGCGACTACGAAGCCGTCACCGTGTCGACGGCCGTGGATGACCGGGTCGCGGTGCGCGGCAAGTCCCTGGACGCCAAGCGCTACCGCATCACCGGCCCGAAGAATCCCATTGACCTGTGGTACTCGGCAAGCGGCGAATGGCTTGCCCTGGAGTCCGCCGTCGGCGGTGGCCGACGGCTCATCTATCGAATCGAATGACGCAGCAAACGCATCCATGAACATTGAAACGAACGATTGCGCACCTCACGCGCACCAACGCAATCCCGCCTGGCAGGGCATTCGCCACTGGTTCGACAACGGCGAGGTCGCGGCAGTCGATGCGGCTCCCGACGCCACGTCCGACGTCATGGGTTGGCGCAGCATCGATTTGCTTCGGGTGCTGCCCTTCATCGCCATTCATGCCGGCTGCCTGGCCGTGATCTGGGTCGGCGTGAGCACCACCGCCGTGGTCGTGGCGGCATTGCTGTATGCGTTGCGCATGTTCGCCATCACCGGCTTCTATCATCGCTACTTTTCGCATCGCGCCTTCCGCGCCTCGCGCGGCGTGCAATTCGCGCTGGCGGTGCTGGGCGCGTCGGCGGTGCAGCGCGGTCCGTTGTGGTGGGCGTCGCATCATCGTCACCATCACGTGCATTCCGACGAGCCGGTCGATGCACACTCGCCGCGCCAGCATGGCTTTCTGTGGAGCCATCTCGGCTGGTTCCTCGCTCGTGGCAATTTCACCACGCGCATCGACCGGGTCGGCGATCTGGCAAAATTTCCCGAGCTGCGCTTCCTGGATCGCTACGATGGACTGGTGCCGCTGCTGCTGGGCGTGATGCTGTTCGGTACCGGCGAGGCGCTTGCCTCCGTTGTGCCGTCTCTGGATGTCAGTGGTTTTCAATTGCTGGTATGGGGGTTCTGCATCTCGACCGTGGCGTTGTACCATGCCACGTTCACCATCAACTCGCTGGCGCATTGTTTCGGCACGCGCCGTTACGCCACCCACGACGACTCCCGCAACAACGCGCTGCTGGCGCTGCTGGCCTTCGGCGAAGGCTGGCACAACAACCATCATCATTTTCCGGGCGCGGCAAGGCAGGGTTTCTACTGGTGGGAAGTGGACCTCACCTGGTATGGCCTCAAGGCGCTGGCGGCGCTGGGCGTGATCAGTGACCTGAAGGGCGTTCCGCAACGAGTCCGCGCCGCGCGCCGGGTCGAGGCGCTCGGCAAGCCATCGGTACCCAAGTCAATCGCCACGGCGGGAGATGCGGTATGAACGCCCCGCAGTCCTTCGCATTGAACGAAGCCGGCCGGCAGCGCATCGCCATCATCGGCAGCGGTATTGCC